>JAEWBI010000014.1 GCA_023391185.1 Bacillota bacterium
GCAAAAGCAAATATTCCTTCAAGCATTTCTAATACTTTTTCTTTATAAAGAATATAAGACTTTAATAGTACTTCCGTATCACATTTAGTTTCTAAAGTATAACCATTATCTAATAATTTTTCTTTAAGAGTATCAGCATTATATAATTCACCATTATAAACAATAGTGTAATCTCCAAAAGTCATAGGTTGGAGTCCTTTTTCAATATCTATAACAGCTAATCTTTTATGTCCTAATAAAATATGTTTACTTTTAAAAAAACCTGTACTATCAGGTCCTCGTTTACTTAAAGTCTCCGTCATTTCTAAAATTATTTTCTCCATATTTATTAAGTTTTTCTTATGATTAGTTAAGCCTGCAAAGCCACACATGTAATCATCTCCATTTACATTTTATGAAATAACTTAAAATCCGATAACAGTCACCGTACTATATTTACTTCATAAAATATATGAGGAGGTTAATATGAAGGCATTATTTTTAGGAGGAGACAAAAGACAATTAGAGATAATAAAAAAGCTAATTGAAAAAGAATTAGTCATTGATTTAGTTGGATATGATCTAATTAATATTGACGGGACAACACATAAAGATATAGACAACCTTGATATATCACTGTATGATTTTATTTTTTTTCCTGTTAACGGCGTAAAAGATAATTTTAGTATTTCATGTACTTATGGTACAAAGGATATCCAACTAACTACTAGTTTATTAAATAAATGTAAAGACAAAGTTAAAATTTTTACGGGAATCAAAACTGATATATTAAATAAAATGCTAGATATCGCAAATAAAGAATGTATTGCTTTAATGGATGATCCGGATATAAAAAAAGAAAATAGTATCCCTACTGTAGAAGGTATAATTGGTCACTTAATATATAATACTGAATTTACGATAAATGGTTCAAATATTTTTGTTTTAGGATATGGAAATGTTGGAAAGCCATTAGTAGAAAGCTTAATACATCTAAAAGCAAATGTTACAGTAGGAATAATTAAACAAGAAGAGTTTATTGAACTTGTGAGTAATCAAATTCCATGTATTTATACTAATAATCATGATATTATGCAAAGTACTATGCAAGATAGTGACATAATTATAAATACTGTTCCTGAGTTAATATTAAATCGTGAATATTTAGAAAAATTAAATAACAATAATGTATACATTTTAGATATTTCATCACATCCACATGGTGTAGATTTTAAAAGTGCTAATGAATTACATTTAAAAAATAAGTTGCTTCTTGGAATTCCAGGAGAAGTAGCACCTAAAACTGCAGGTAATATTTTAGCTAAAAAGATTAACAACATAATAAAGGAGGATATAGAATGACAAAAATTGGATTTGGAATAACATCATCTTTTTGTACTTTTGACAAAATATATTTACAAATGGAATTACTATCTAAATTAGGATACGAAGTTATTCCAGTAGTGAATACTCCTGTTATTACATGGGATACAAGATTTGGGAAAAGTGAAGATGTTAAGAAAAAAATTGAAAGTATTACGGGAAATAAAATTGTTTCAACCATTGTTGAAGCAGAAAAATTTGGTCCTAAGGAACAACTTGATTTATTAATTATAGCACCTGCTACTGGAGATTTTATTGCTAGTTTTGCAAATGGAATTACTAATACCCCTGTTACTATGGCAGCTAAGGCCACTTTAAGAAACGAAAAGCCAATTGTTATTGGAGTATCAACCAATGATGGCCTTGGAATGAATGGTAAAAATATAATGGAACTATATAATCATAAAAATATTTACTTTATTCCATTTGGTCAGGATGATTATGAAAATAAGCCTAACTCTTTAGTAGCGCACTATGAATTATTAGTACCTACAATAGAAAAAGCATTAGATAATAAACAACTTCAACCAGTGATTAAAGAATATATAAAAAAAAGAATATAAGTAAATAACTTGGTATATAGGTAATAACGTAATTATATTATATTTAAAGCATATTATTAGGTAGATAAAAGGAGGCACAAAATGATTAAAAAGGAGCTTCTGGACTTAATAAATGGTGATTTAGAATCTAATAACTGTAATACTGTATATAAAATTGATGTCTTTTCAGTATTAATTCCAAATAATATTAATACGAACCTATTTACCATTTTAGAAACTGAAGATAATTGTATTACACTTAGAGCTGTTGCAATTGTCCCAACGATTCCTATTACTAATATTAGTCCTACTGCTGAAGATCTATTAAGATACTTTTTAAATGGTGAAGCTAATCTATACTATACTAACAATACCTTTAATGTTGATATTAGTTGTATATGTAGTATACAAAAATTTAGTGCTGTTATTAATGATATACCGGCTAATCCAATAGCTCTAGAATATATTTTATATATACCAGTAAATGACAGTAATATTACTAATAATAATGAAATAGTTATTATAAATTCTAATAGTAACCCAATTTCTTTAGAACACTTAGAAAGTAGTTTAAATGATGATCTTTTAAAAGCAAAAAAAGATGACAGTTGCTCTACTATTGAGGTTCCATTAATAGTATACAATCCAAATTTAATAGATTCAAAATATGAAATAATTGGTGAAATTATTAAGCCAAAAGAAGAATGTATTTTTGAACTAGATAGATCAAACGGCATTATAACATTAAATAATTGTTTAAACTGTGTTGGAACATACCAAACTGCAATAAGAATAAGTAGTGAAAGTGAGTATTCACAAATAATTCCTTTTACAGTAATTGTTGATACTATATTAGTAGACTCATATAAATTATATAGAAATGAAACTTTAGTTGATAGTGATACTTTTAGTCCAGGTGTTTTTTCATTTGAGGTATATGATTTATCAAATACAACATTAAATCCATTTTATCAAATTGATATTACTTTGGATGACTTATTAGATTTCGATATTGTTGATACAATTAATATTAATTCAACTAATCCCAATTTCATTGTTAATAATAAAGAGTTAATAGAAGATGGATTAGAATATATACTAAGATTAACATTTCAAATGTTAAATATATCTGGTGAAAGTTTAATTTCTTTTTCAGTAGTTAATGAAAATGGTATTATTATTAACTTTTCATTCTATATATCTGTATCTAATGAATATACATAAAAAAAGAACTTGCGTTCTTTTTTTATGTACCAATTATTTGTTTTATTTAAACCTAAATCAATATTAAACTTAGTTAAATATTGATTACATCCTATATTAAAAAAACTCTTACAAGAGTTTCTTTGTTAACATAATTTTAAACACATATCGCTTAGACACTGAATCGCGCAACAACAGTTAGCATCTAAAATAATAAAATTATTGGTAGACTCTATAGAAACTGCTGGATTATAAATGTTTCCAAATATAGGAGCAACTTGTGGATCAGATGACACAAGTTTTAAACAGCGTAATTTAGCACAACAATTTTTTATTGATTCGACTCTAAAAATAACTGTATCGCTTGCTACTGTATCATTTCTATAGAAAGCTGAAAATCTCTCCCCATCACATAAATATAATATAACAGGTCTAGTATTAAAATTAGTACAACATACTTGACCTAAAAAACCACGGTCACATGTGTCTAAAAAGTCTTTACTACAACTGTTTCTTTGTATGTCATTTATTGTATTTAAAACACTACAAACACAATTATTATCTTTTTTATCACAACACATACTATCACCTCTACAATATAAGTATGCAAATATCATCATTTGGTTTGTATATAAACCTAAATGATGATTTTGAAGAATTTATAAAACAAAAAAATTCATATTAATATGAATTTTTCATTTTAAATCATTTATTTCTTTTATTGAAAAGTAGAGTCTTAACTTTGTTTTTTGGTAAAGAATCATTATCCTTATTTAATGAGTCTTTTAAATACTCATTTTTATTTACTAACTCAGAAGTATAATTATAATCATCGTGCTTTTTACCTTCTACATATAGTAAAGAAACAAGATCACTAAAGTAAAAATCTTTACTAGCATAAGAATCCCTTAACTGTTCATCAGCTACTTCAAAAGTAATCTTATATGACCAACTACTTTTGTTATACTTCTTTTCAGTTGGAACACATAACATAACAGGATCTTTTTCAACATTTGGAGAGTATAACCCTATACCAAAACTTAGTGCAAATTTATCTAGTGGCGATACCTTTAATAACATACCAACATTATCTGTATCTTTCATTAAAGTTGCCCATATTTCTTCTTGTGTGACAGGTCTAGTATCATCTGAAATTTTCATTTTAGTGATTAACTCTTTAACAGTCATATAATCAAAATCATCTATATATTTTTTTTCAGTTCCAAATTCAAAGAAAAATTTACCTTCCTTATCCTTTTTTATTGGAAAAGAGATATCCCTACTATTATATTTACCATCTTGCTGCATTACTTGTCCTTCTGTTGATGTTCTAAAATCTTTCCCTTCTAAAATATCATTCCATAAAAATAACCTTACTTTTCTATTATTATGAAAAGTATAAACTGCATACATGTGAAAACCTCCCTTATTTAATGTTATTATAACATACCCATAAAAATATGACTCATTTTTTTAACAAAAAAGATTATAGTATATACTATAACTCTTTTCTATTTTAATTATCTTCATAATTATGAGTCACATCAAATAACCCATCCGGTTTAAGTTCATAAACTTTATCGCATACATAAGATATAAATTTACGATCATGTGAAACACTTATTATAGTACCATTAAATTCTTTTAAAGTTTTTCTAATAATTGGATTAGAAAGTGGACTTACATTTCTTGTTGGTTCATCTAAAATTAAAACATTACAATTATCTATGACAAGTTTTAATAAGATCAGTTTTGCTTTAGAACCACCACTTAATTCTTCAATACTACATAGCATTTCCTCACTTGTAAAGTTCATATTTCCAAGAAAGCTTCTTGTTTTTGAAATAACATCTTTATCCCCGTCTTTACATAAAAAATCTAAAGCTGAATTAAAATTTTCTAACATCGTATCATAGTTTTGAGGCATATAACCTACTTTTAAATTACTTTTATCTTTAATTTGATTATATATAATATTTAATAATGAAGTCTTGCCACAACCATTTTTACCTATAATTACGATGTGCTGATTACCAACAACATTTAGATTAATATTTTTCGAAAGTTTCTTCATACCAACTATTAATTCATAATCTACTAATTCTAGTATTTTTCTCTTACTAGGAATATCAACATCTTCAAAGAAAAAATTTATTGATTCTTCATAATCAGGTATTTCAGTTAAATCTGTACTGTTCATTCTTCTTTCTTGTGCTTTAATACTTTTCATCTTTCTCTTTAGCATTTTCGCGCCATGTGGATCAGACCTTGATATTGTATTTTGCTGATGTTCAACCTTATTCATAATCTGATTAAGTTTCTCTTGTTGCTTTTTAAAGTTTGCTCTTTCCTTTTTAGCTTTCATTGTTGTATGATCAAGATAATTAATTCTCTCACTTACATAGGTATCATAATTTATTCTCTTAAATGTCCACTTTGGAACTTGCTTTTTCTTAGTAAGTTCCAAATGTAATATTGCATTAGCAGTATTACTTAATAGTGTTTCATCGTGTGATACATATAATAATGGTTTATTTGTTTTTAAAATAAAATTTTCTAGCCATTTTATAGTATCAATATCTAAATCATTTGTTGGTTCATCTAGTATTAATATATCCACTTGATCAAGCAACAATTTTAATAACTGTAACTTTACTTTTTCCCCGCCACTCAAATAATATAGTTTCTCTTTTTCAATAATGTCTTCTGATAAATTTAATTCTTTTAAATACTTATATAAATCATTTATCTTATTATAATAATCATTTTCATCCTTAAATAAATAATTATATACACTTTTCTCTAAATTTATTTTATTAATAAACTGACTTAAGTAACCGATAGTATTATTCTTAGTGTCTATTATCCCACTAATATTAGCATAACTAGCAATACCTAATATCGACATAATCAGTGTTGATTTACCATTACCTTCTTCACCTATTATAGCTATCTTATCATTATTATTCATTACAAAACTTAAGTCTTTTATTATTTCTTTTTCATTAACTAATATAGTTAAATCTTTTATTTCTAACACTTATACCTCTCTCTAGGCATAAATATAAATTATGCCATTATATTATTTTATTACTTAATATTATTCTCATTTTTTCACCTCCAAAATGTTTGAAATAAAATTTTCTAAATCAATTATACTATATATTATATAAATCTTTACATAAAAAGATAGAAAATAAATTTCTATCTTTCTTTTTATTTAAATAAAGCTACTGCAATTACTATAATACCTAAGATTAAACGATACCACATAAATATTTTAAAATCATTTTTTCTAAGATATTTTAACAAGAATGAAATACATAGTAACCCTGAAATAAACGCTACTACAACTCCAACAATAAAAGTATCTAAATTATTCATTACAAGATCAATTGTATTATCACCCATTAATTGTGATAACACTGCCCCTAGTACTATAGGAGCAGATAAATAAAATGAAAATTTAGCAGCACTTTCTCTATCTAGTTTAAGTGCTCTACCTGTTGCGATAGTTGTTCCACTTCTTGAGAAACCTGGTATTAAAGCAAAAGCTTGGCTACAACCAATTATAAAAGCATCTTTTATTGTTAGATCACCAACATCTTTTTTCATTTCAAAGTACTTATCAGCTAAATAAATAATAATACCCATAATAATTAACGCTGAACCTATAATAATAAAATTGCCACGAATTAGTTCATCTACTTTATCCTCTAGTAAGAAACCTGCTAAAGCTCCAGGTATAGTTGCAATTATTAAGTACCAAAGTATTTTTCCTTCTTTGTCTTTTGTACCTTTAGTAAAGCCTTTAACTATCATATTGATAAAATCTTTAAAGAAATAGATACCTATAGCAAGTAAAGTACCAAAATGTAAAGCTATATCAAAACTCATAGATAATTCTTCAGTTATAGAAGAACCTATTCCAAATAGATCTCTAAATATAATTAAATGCGCTGAAGAAGAGATAGGTAAAAATTCAGCTATACCTTGAATAATAGCTAATATTATAACTCCTATATCCATCTTAATCATCTCCTAATTTATAAGCTATAGTAGCACCAATAATAAATAAAATTATTCCTATGACAATTTCTATTACACTAGTTTTATTTCCTAATATTGGAATTATTATACCTACTACTGATGATAATACAAATCCTAATACAGCAAAATATGTTTGTTCTTTATATTTTTCAAATAAAAATTCTAATAGTTTTGCTACTAAGACAATACCAATCAAAACACCAATACCAAATATACCTAATGTAAAAGCATCGCCTATAAAATTATTAAATTCAAAAAATGATGAAATCTTATCAATTATTGGCTTATAGTAACCTATTAGCATAAGTACAAATGAACCAGATATTCCAGGAATAACCATTGTCGCAGCTGCTAGAACACCTACTCCAAACAACTTAATATAACCAAGTAAGTCTATACCCGCTAATGAAATATTATTATCGCCTGTTTTTATAAATGCCAATGAAGCAACAGAAGCAAAAATAATTATAAAAATAAGCCAGTTTGAAACTTTTTTCTTATCATTCCTTACTTTTTTCCATAACATTGGAATACCACCAAAAATTAGTCCTATAAAGAATAAAATTGTTGCCCATGAATAATTATCAAGGCAGAAAGACAGTACCTTTGCAAGAAGAGCAATTGAAATTACTGCTCCAATACCAAGTGGTAATAATAATTTAATATTATTTTTTAAATCACTAAAAAAGTGACTTACAGCATTAATAAGTTGTTCATATATTCCAAGTGTTATAGCAAGTGTTCCTCCACTTACACCTGGTATAATATTTGCTACCCCTATAAAAAAACCTTTTATCATTAAAATTAAAAATTGCATAAAATCCTCCATATTATTATTTTCTTATTATATCTATTTCAACATTCACATATAAATTTATTGCCATTATATTCTATAATTAAATCATACCTAAATGTGTTAGTAGTATTTTAATACCCATAAAAACTAGTATAGCGCCACCAACAAAAGTGGCTTTTTTTTCATAAATACTACCAAATACATTTCCAATTTTAACACCAATAAGCGTCATTATAAAAGTTATAAAACCAATCATAATTATTGCTAAAACAATGTTAACTTCTAAGAAAGCAAAAGTGATACCTACTGCTAAAGCATCTATACTAGTAGCAATAGCAAGTATAGCCATGGTTTTAAGATCTGTTTTATCATTACTTTTTTCTACATCCTTAGAAAAAGCTTCTTTAAGTAGGTTTCCACCAATTAAAGTTAGTAAGATAAATGCTACCCAGTGATCAATAACTCTTATTTTATGATCAAATGTATCACCTAAAATATATCCAATAAGCGGCATTAAAGCTTGGAATAATCCAAAATATAAAGCTATAATTAGTGCTTTATTATAGTTCATATTTTTCATAGATAATCCTTTACATATAGAAACTGCAAAGGCATCCATAGATACTCCTAAACTTATCAATATTATTTCTATAATTCCCATAATTCCCCCAAAACTTATTATAAGTAATTAATGCACTACTAGATAATTTTACTTCCTCTTAATACAGTATTTTTACTAATACCATCTAAGTAAGAGCTTAAGTTATCAAGTGCATTATTTGCTTCATCCAAGTTACAATTATAATTTAATTCTATTATTGGTACAATATCCCCATTTGCGCATACTGCTGCCGATACGGTAATTGGTTCTTTAATCTTACTATCTATTTGCCTTATGACATCAATTAGTACTTTAAGTTCATTTATTTGATAACTTTTGATGTATTTAGGAATCCAAACAATAAGTTCACCTTTACATACTTGAATAATAATATTTCTACTATTTTCTGTAAATTCCATAATAGTGGAATTTGGATCTATGTCGGGGTTTATATGACCAAGAATCATATTCATTTCGCCTTTATGTTGCATTTTTTTACAAGTACTTACATACATATTATCTGATCCTATAACAATCATACCAGCATTATCATTATTTAGTTTATATTCTTTTGGAATATCTTCTGTTAATAATCTTTCTAAATTAAAATTACGGTATGTGCTAACGACTTCTTTATCTTCTTCAGTTAAATTACCAGTCTTTTCTTTTAGAAAATATGGCAATATTTCAGAAGATAAAATACCTCTATTTTGACTAGGATCATAATAATCATAATCTATTTCATCAAACATATTTTTATGTATATTGTAAATAAATCCCTTATCAAAGGACTTTTTTGGTTCTAAAGTTTCAAATATACCTTGTATATTAGTAGCGTCTTTTTCCGTTATATTTAATGCTACAACACAATCACATTTTGTAGATAAACTAACTCTTGCACCTTCATAGTCAACATCAAAAATTTTTGTGTATCTTATAACAGAATATCCAGCATCTATATACTGTTTATATATCTCTAGTGTACTTGTATTTGTATAATTAATATTAGGATTCAAACTATGTTCTTCACTACTAACTAGTGGAAGCCTAATACGGTCTTTTATTTCATCACATGCTTTATCTAATTCTTCTTCTGTAATGGTTAAATTAATAAACTTAACTTCGCCATCCTTAAAGAAATAAGTCTTGCCTACATCCATGTTATCACCTATATTAATTATACTATATAAATTAATATATATAAATAAAAATGAGACATTAATCTCATTTTATTCATAAGAAATTAAAATATTATAACATTTCTTATTTTCACTTGCCCATATATAAGTAAGTATTCCTTCTTTATTATCTTCTAATATCAATTGTAAATCCGACCTTGTTATAACTTCATAATCGATATTAGAAAAAGTGACGCCTTCTTCATTACTTCTATTCTTTATTTCCTTTTTATAAAAATTAGTTTCTTCATTTAAGTAATAAGAGATAGATGTCGTATTATCATCATCCATATTATATGATATCGGTACAGTTATTAATTCATCATCATCTAAATCAAGACTTAGTGCCATAACATCATATGTATTAATGTCTAATCCTTTTAGTTTCTCTTCACCAGTAATATTTATACTCTTTTCTAGTTTATTAGAATTATATATGTACATTACAATAATAAAAACAACAATAAATAAAATTATTATAATATATTTAATATTATCTAATATAGTTTTTCCTATTATACTGTATTTCTTAATCTTCTCTTTATTCATAGTATCTTACTCCTAATAACATTTTATCATATATAATTATTTAATAAATTAAATATGATAAAAGATAGATGTTTTATCTATCTTTTTTACTATTTTTTTTCCTATTTTTTGCATATAAAATCATATCATCTTTAGAATTATAATATTTTGAACTTATGTTTTTTATCATATCCATACTATAATTACACACATCTTCATTCTTATTATAAAACTTTTTATATACTTCATAAATAAGTTCATTTATGGCTTCTTCATAACTTACATATTTAATATATTTAGTTAAAAGGCGATCTTTTTTTATATCTGTTAAACTTGCTGCTTTACTTATACTCTCTATTACTCTACTAAGTTGTTTAATTTTAAAACTATTCAATTTTATTATCTATACTATCTTATATTTATTTTTGTTATAATCTATAACCTTTATCAAATCTACAAATTCGATTGATAATGTTTGAGTATTTATATTAGGATGCATTAGTATTTTTTTGTCAGTAAGTTTCTTATCAAGAAGTACAATTACATCTCTCTCGTCATTGTTTAGAATGCCAAGTGGTGTTACACTTCCACGATTAAGTTTAGTTTTAATAAATAAGTCCTTTTCTGAAGCAAATTTTATTTTTGAAACATTCAATATATTAGTTAAATAATCAAAATTTGCCCTGTCTTCTTCTGGAAGAACATATATGTAAAAGTTTTTCATATCATCTTCTAAAAACAAATTCTTACATCCTAAACCATCAATTTTTGGAACTAATTTACATGCTTCTTTTACGGTAAATACAGCCGAATGATTTACGATGGTGTATCTTATATCAAGTTTTTCTAGAAGTTTAAATACTTCTTCTTCCATATTGTTACCTCCTTAAACAGATAATTAAATTTACTCTATCTAACCTGCTTTTTCTTTACATACATATATTCATCAATATCAATTTGATGATAATTACAATCTAATTTAGATAAAGCATTATAAAGCTGCATAAATGGCATATGTAATAATCCATATCTACTTCCACTATTAGTTATTTCTATAGATGGAATATAATCATCTTCATTAGTTATAAATTCTAGAGTATAATTATCTTCTTGTTTTGATATTTTTAAAATAGTTGCATCTTCGTATATTTGATTATCACTATGATAATTAATACTATTATCCGAAAATAAATCTTTATATGCTTGACTATTCTTTATTCTTTTACTGATATTATTGTTACTAAAAAAATCAATATCCGTATCAAGAACCTTATCATCAACTATTTTACAATCTTTTATAGAGTTATATAGTTTATCAAACTTTTTATATATTTCACTATTCTCTTTTGTAATTTCAAAACTATTATCTTCAGCTAATAATGAAATACATAAGTCACCATTACCACCAAAAATAAACTTTAAAAACTTGTTCCCTTTAATTAGTTCTAAATCATATGTTCCTGTTTCAGGTGCATATGTTTTTTCAAAAATCAGATCGTCATTTTCCATAATATCCCCCTAAAAATGAAATCTTCTTGTCAACTCTTTCGTAAAACTTTTTCTATTAAATATCGCAAGTAATAAGACCATAAATATACTAAGTAAAACTGAAATAACAGAAGGCCATTTTATCGTTACTATATTAAATAGTATTAGAAATAAAGGAATTATTCCAATTAAGCAATTAAATGTTATGTAAATAATATGATCTTTTATATAGTATTTAAAGAAAACTCGCATGATAAACATAGCTATTATATAAGAAATACATGTGAATGGAAGGACAAAATTAATTGACCATAAATGCCATCCAGTAAAGTAATCCCATAATAAAGTTATAATAACGATTAAATTAAATTCAGTAAATAGTAATTTCATAAAGTGATTTCTTCTTTTTATTGCAGTAATTAATGTAATCCAAAAACATAATATTCCGGCTATTACAAACCATGACCAGCTTATTTCTTTACTTACCATACTATTTATGGCAAAACATATTACAGCTCCAAATAATGAAATAAAAGAAAGTATTTTATATAATAACTTATGCTTTTTATATATGGTAGGTATTATTGGAAAAACACATTCTTTAGATTTACCATGTTCTATTTCATTTTGACATAGCGGACATTTACTTAGACTAGAATTAACAGTAACATTACATTTATAACACTTCTTCATCGTCTTCATCTTCCTCTACAATATTAGTATTTATTTGAATATTTATATTATTAGAACTTAATTTTCTAAAGAAGTTCTTTTCTATGTCAGCATTTACAAAATGAGAAGTAAAAGATATTACTAACTTATCTTCATAAGTACATAAACATACCTGAGCACCATCAGTACTTGCGAAAACATCAAAATATTCAATGTAATCATTAAACTCTTTTGGCATAGATATAATTCCAACATTTGATAAAGTCATTGTGTGATATTTTCTATTAAACTTATAAGCATATTTTAAGACAATATCCTTTATAAATACTGGTACTAATCTAATAACAAACATTTTTTCTAATTCTGCTAAAGAGTTCATTTTCTCATTTAATACTTCTTTTGTTAAACTCTTTTTAAACTGATCATCAACAGATTTAATAATATCACTAAAATCTATTTCTTCGCCTATTGTATAAATTATTGAAATAGTATTAAAGAAATTTCTTACAGTATCTGATGGAAAATATTTTCTTAAATTTACAGGAACTGTAATATATATAGGATTTTTTCTATCTTTTATCGACATATTTAATCCTATACTTTCAATAAGAACACTAACTAAATATACTGTTAAAGTTGTGTTGTAACTTTTAGATAAATTAAGTACATCTTTTACAGGCATTAGACCTTCAATTATCTTAATATGATCTTCTGGATATATTCTTCCTTTTATATGGTATGACTTAGTCCTTTTTTCATAAATTGTCTTTTTCTTTTTCTTATAATATTTATTAAAACTATCTATACTTTTCTCATTAGTACTACTTGTATCTAGAACTTCATTTGTCTTTACACCATATTTTTTTTCTAAATAATTAGCTGTTAAACTTTTAAGAAAAATTTCTGTTCCAGTACCATCAGTAAGAGCATGACTAACTTCTAGACTTATCCTCTTTTTATAATAGGATACCCTAAATAAAATACCATCTTCCATATAATCACAAGGTAACGTATCTTCTTTAGTTACCTTTGGTTTTATATCTGTTTCTTCCAAGTAGTACCAAAAAAAACCACGCTTAAGTGTTGATAAAAATATTGGAAAATTAAGTATTGTACTATCTAACGATTTTTGAAGTATTTCTCCATCTACTTCTTCTTTTAGTGAAACTGAAAATCTAAACGTTTTTGTATCATACTTATTAGTAGTTGGCGGAAAAATCTTTGCAGCATTATCTAATTTATACCACTTATTAATTCTTTTTTTCATATTCATCTCCTAAAAATTTGATAATCTTTTCATATGCTAAGTTAGTATATTTTTTATCAAGTATATTTGTTAAAAAACCATGATTAGCGCCCATAAAAACATAATACTTACTTTTAACAAAGTGTGACTTTAGTTTTTTATAATAAGCAATTCCTTCGTCACGAAGTGGATCATTTTCTGCTACTATAATAAGCGTCTTTGGTAGACCAAATAAATGTTTTGATTCAAGTGGAGCGATATATGGATTTGATAAATCATTAGGATTAATAATATAATGATTTATAAAATCACATAACTGCACTCTTGTTATTATATAATTACTACCTTTCTCTACTACTGACTTATATTTTGAATTTTCACTATAATCAGTTTGTAAGGCTGGATATAAAAGAATTTGTTTTGATACTTTAAAGGACTTTTCATCACGTGCTCTTTGGCAAACAGCGGCTGATAAATTACCACCTGCAGAATCTCCAATAATAGCAATATCTTTTTTTTCTATATCCATAGATAATATGTTTTTGTATATGAAATTAATTACATCATAACAATCATTAAAACCGGCAGGAAAAGGATTTTCAGGTGCAAGACGATACTCAATAGAAATAACTACTCTGTTTGTTCTTTTAGCCATGTCATAACATATATTAGTATATGTATCAACACTGCCTGCTATCCAACCACCACCATGAATAAATATAATTACTTTGTGTTTTTTTCCATCATTAAAAGGATTGAAAATTCTAACAGGTACTTTTCTATCATCTAAATTGATTTTTATGTCTTGGAATTTCTTTTTTTTATTTAAAGTAGGATTAACTACTTTTTGAAAAAGTCTAAAAAGTTTATAATTTTTCTTTATGTCAAAATCTTCAGCAACCTTATAAACAATATTCTTCATATAGCACCAACTTTTCTATAAATATTATAACATAAAAAAAGAGTTGATAACCCTATTATGCGAGTTCCAATTCTTCTACTTCACCAAAATCATAGAAATTAGTCTTGGACTTGGCTGTTTTTAAACGGTCAATTATTCTTGTTTGTAACCAGTCATTTTCTAGTATATGATAGTTCTCTAAAAAATCTGGTTCATGTATATAATTAAGGACTGTCTTATAATTACCATTAAATACTAATTTGTTAGTATTTTTACCTATTTTCTTTTCTACCATTCTTGCATACTCAACATTGTTTTGATATGGAATACTAGGGAAAAGAAATAAATCATGTGCATCAGCAAATTTTCTAGCATAGTACTCTACTAAACCCTCATCTAATAGTTCACCTTTTACGCCACGGCAATCATATAATTTGCCATCATAATTTATTGAAAATACTTCTTCATCAGATTTCATATGAATGATAGAATGAAATATTTCATGGATAACAACGCCTTTAGTAATATCAAGATGGGTTAAATTTTTTTGCCTTACTAAATTAGCAAGTTCTTCACCAGAAAAAGTTTCTTTTGAACTATTCTTTAATTTTTGTAAAATATCATCAATTGGTAAATGCTCAACTACTACCTCCATTCCTCTTTTATAAGTTGTCTTATAAAAAAGTTCAGGTGATAAATGTAATTTATTAGTTCTATTCTCCCACCTACCTGGTCCTTTAGAGAATATTCCACCTTCATCAATTACAATATCTTCATCATAATTGAAATTATTTATTATTCTTTTACTTTCTTCTGATAATACATCCTCATAATCTTCTAATATTAGGGAGTATATTTCTTTAACATATTCAATTATTTCAGTTTTAAAAGAATCAGTTTCAGTCTTTGTCATGAAATGATACCCTCCTATACTATACTTATTATATTATACAAAAAAAGAAAACATTATTCAATAAATAATGTTCCTATATGTCAAATAGTTTAAAGATTTTTTG
>JAEWBI010000050.1 GCA_023391185.1 Bacillota bacterium
AAATAGGATTTGTCCTATTTTTTTATATTCATGTTCATAAAATCGTAACAAAAAGTTCACAAAAAATTAATATTTTTTAAATACAATATATTGTGAGGTGGTATGATGGATAAAGAAGTAAATGATGTAACTAAAAAGAAAGAGAAGAAAGAAGAAAAAAAACAATTTTGCCCAGAGTGTGGAAACAGTATAGATAAAGATGATAAGTACTGTGAAAATTGTGGTAAAAAGATCGCAAGTATAAAAGAAGACAATTCTGATAATAGTATGGCTAATTTCGATGATAATGAAAATCAGGTTATTGATAATTTTTTAGATGATGATTCTGATAAAAAAAATTATTTTTTTAAGAATGAATTAAAAAAAGAAAGTGTTTCTTCAAAATCTAAAAATATAAATAAAAAAGATTTTTCTAGCAAATTAAAAGATAATAACTTTGTTATTGCAGCCGTTTCATCTTGCATTACTTTGTTAATATGTATCATTTTTACTATAATATATTGTAATAATTTTATGAATACTAGTAGTACTGTAGAGACTGTTAATAAGGATGTAACTATAACTGATACAGGTATTGCTGAAGCAGTATCAAAAGTTTATGATTCAGTAGTAGTAGTAAAAACTTATGTGAAAGGTGAATTATATTCAACAGGAACAGGTTTTGTTTACAAGAAAGATGACAAAAATGGTTACATTTTAACTAATAATCATGTTATTGAAGAAGGTACAGAATTAAAAGTTGTTTTTACTGATCAAACAGAAACAACTGCAACAGTAGTTGGTACAGATGAGTATTCAGATATAGCTCTTTTAAAGGTTGATAAAGATAAAGTTAAAGCAGTAGCTGAGGTAGGCTCATCAAATGATATGAAAGTAGGGGATACAACTTTTGCGGTTGGTGCACCACTTGATTCAACAGTTTATTCTTGGACAGTAACTAGAGGAATTCTTTCGGGTAAAAATAGATTAGTTGAAACAACAACTGGAAGCTCAACTTTTGGTTCTTCATCAAGTAATGTAATGGAAGTATTACAAACAGACACAGCGATTAATTCAGGTAATAGTGGTGGACCATTATGTAACGCTAATGGGGAAGTAATAGGAATTACAAATATGAAGATTGCTTCATCATCAGTAGAAGGAATGGGATTTGCTATTCCTATAGAAACAGCAGTAGAGTATGCTGAAAAATTTATTAATGGAGAAGCAATAGTTAGACCATATTTAGGAATTAGTATGTATGATATGTCTAACAGTATGCTTAGCACCACTACAGGTATTTATGTAGCAGCAGTAGAAAGTGGTAGCCCTGCAGATAAAGCGGGTTTCAAAAAAGGTGATATTATTACTAAAATAGGTGATACAAAAGTAGATTCTAGTTCATATTTAAAATATGAATTATATAAGTATGATATAGATGATAAAGTAACTTTTACATATACTAGAAATAATAAAGAATATACAACAGATGTTACTTTGGGTAGTACAAATTAAATAAAAAAAGGGGTTGTCCTCTTTTTTTATTTTAAGTAGAATAATAAATTATACTGATGCATTAATTTAAAATATATGGTACAATTATAAAAGATATAATATCGTGATAAGCAGGTGAATTATGAAGTACTTTTGTAATAAAAAATTAAAAATTTTTTTCGTTTTAATTGCGATATTTTTTGTGTCTTTTATTCAAACAGAAAGTAAAGATATTAATATAAAAGAATCAAAAAAACAAATGGTAATTAAAGAGTATATTAATAATAATGATAATTCAAGTTATCAAGAAGATGAACTTGTTGTTAAGATAGATTCTAATTTTAAAGGTAAAATTAGAGATTTAGAAGAAAAATATTCATCAAATTTCGAATACATATCTGATAATTTATATACTGTTAAATTTAATTTAGATGATTATACATTTGATGAAATGATAAATAGTTTAAATAATGAAGAAGTTGTTAATTATGCTGAACCAAACTATTATTTTGAACTTGCAGTATCGCCAACAACGGAACCTTCTTATGATTCACAGTGGGCATTATATGATAGTGATTTTGGAATTAACTTAATGCCTGTTTGGAATGAAATAAGTGGTAATGAAGAAGTAACAGTAGCTGTTGTTGATACTGGTGTAAAATACGATCATACTGATCTTAATGATAGTATTTGGATTAATAATAGTGAAATTGCTGGAAATTCAGTAGATGATGATAATAATGGTTATATTGATGATTATTATGGTTGGAATTTTGCTGATGGTAATAATCAAATAAATGATACTAATGGGCATGGTACACATGTTGCTGGTATTATTGGTGCTGAAATTAATGATGTTGGAGTAGCAGGAGTAGTTCCAAATGTTAAAGTAATGTCATTAAAAGTAATCTCATCTGATGGAAATATATATCTTAGTGATGTTATTAGCGCTATTAATTATGCTACCTCTAAAGGTGTAAAAATATTTAATTTTTCTTTTGGTGGAGATGTTTATATACAGTCATTTAAAGATTTATTAGAAAGTAAGGATGCATTATTTATATGTGCAGCTGGTAATGGAGGTAAAGATCAAATAGGAGATAATAATGATGTAACACCATTTTATCCTTCAAGTTATGATTTAAATAATATAATATCAGTAGCAGCTACTGATATTAATGGAAATCTTGCTAGTTTTTCTAATTATGGATTTAATTCAGTAGATGTAGCTGCTCCAGGACAAGATATTTACAGTACTTATAATGTAGGTGGATATGTTTATTTAAGTGGAACTTCTATGGCTGCTCCCTTTGTAACTGCTACTGCTGCTTTATTATCATCATCCGACAGTAGGTCAGCTCTTAGTGAAGTGAGAGATAATATTATATCAGGAGTAAAAGATTTACCTAGTTTAAACGGCAAGTTGTCTACATCTGGTCTTATAGATATAAAACAAACATACAATAATTTTATGAATATAGTTGAATTTGATTCAGGTGATGGTAGTTTAGGTAATCCTTATATGATAAGTAATGCAAGGCAGCTAAATGCTATAAGAAATAATCTTTCAGCTTCTTATAAACTATCAGCTAGTATTGATTTAAGCGGTTATGAATGGATGCCTATTGGTAGCGAAACAGAACCATTTACTGGAACTTTTGATGGTTCAGGTTATGAAGTTAGCAATTTAAATATAGATTTACCGAATGATTCTTATATTGGATTTTTTGGATATGTTACCAATAATGGACTTGTTAATCCAAATATATTTAATTTAAAATTAGATGTAGTTAATATAAACGGTAATGGTTATATAGGTTCATTAATTGGTTATGGAGAAGATGTTAATTTAAATCAGATAAATGTTACAACAAAAATAACAGCCTCCTCTTCTTCAACAGGCTATATTGGAGGAATAGTAGGGTATGCTGATAACAGTAACATCAGTAATTCATCAGTTAGTGGAATTATTTCTGGAATTGGTGGAAATATAGGTGGGCTAGTTGGATATTTAGATGGTGATATAAATTATTCATATAGTGATGCTGATATATATGGAGATAATTATATTGGAGGAATAGTAGGTTATATAGTAGGTAACATACAAAATGTTTATAGTTTAGGTAGTATTATAGGAGATACTTTTGTAAGAGATACCGGAGGAATAGTGGGTTATCTATTTGGAAATTTAAGTAACAGCTATAGTTTAGGTATGTTAAAGCTAGATCTTGATACTTTATATACAAATGTTGGATTATTAGTTGGAAGCAAAGATGGAAATGTAGTAAATAGTTATTATTATAATCCGTATAATTTTACTAATAATGACATAGGCAATGATATTCCATTAGGTAGTTTATATAATATGGAAAGTTATACAGGATTTGATTTTGATAGTAACTGGCAAATAGGTGTAGATATTTTATTACCAACTTTAAAGAACATAAATTTTACTACTTTAACAACTTTTAGTCTATCTAATGAAATGAGTGTAGATTTGAATGAAGATAGTAAAAAAATTGAAATAATTTGTGACCCACTTTCTAATAGTAGGAGTAATTATCTTTATACTAGTGAAGATACTAATATAGCAAAAATAGATAAGTTTGGTATAATTACACCTATTAGTGAAGGTACAACAACTATAAATGTATATTCTATAGAACTAAATCAAATGAAGACTATAATATTAAATGTTACTAATAATGTAAAAGGTGATTTAAATAATGATCATATAGTGACAACTACGGATTTAGTAATTTTAAGAAGATATTTGGCTGGTTTAGTAACGATTAATGATGAATTAAAAAGTAATGCTGATATAAATGGTGATAAATCTATAACAACAACAGATTTAGTTCGTTTACGACGCTATTTAGCAGGTTTGGAGGAAATATAGTATGAAAAAAGTTAAATGGTTAATATTTTTGGTATTTCTATTAATACCATTTAAAGTAAGGGCTGCTAATTTTAACACATCACTAGGTTCTAATCAAGTAATAAATGCTGGTGATCAATTTACGGTAACACTAAGTGTCTCTAATGCTGCTAATTTAATGGGAGTTGTTGGAACATTAGGCTATGATAGTTCTAAACTATCATTTGTTTCAGGAAGTGGAGTAAATGGATATACTGTAACTGTAGGAACCAATGTTGTTGCGGATAGTACAGTAGGTAATTCTGGTTCATTTGGTTTTGCAACACTAACTTTTAGAGCAACAGGAAATTTTGGTGTTGGTCAAAGTACTAATATTACATTTTCAAATATAACTGGTTCTGATGGTAACAGTGATGTGTCAGGGACAAGTAGTTCAGTTACAGTTACTGTTGCAATTCCTAAATCTTCTAATAATAATCTTTCAGCATTAACAGTAAATAATTCATTAGTTAGTGGTTTTAATTCATCAACTAGAGCATATTCATTAACAGTAAATAATAATATAAGTTCTATTTCAATTGGAGCAACTGCTGCTGATAGTAAAAGCTCTATAAGTGGAATAGGGTCATATGCATTAAATGTTTATAACAACACTTTTTATATTACAGTAACTGCTGAAAATGGTAGCAAAAGTGTATATACTCTAAATGTTATCAGAAAAGATTCAAATGGTTTATCAGCACCTTTATCTACGAATAATCTTTTAGGGGCACTTGGTATTGAAGGATATGATATAGGTTTTGATCCAAATAAACTTGATTATTCATTAAGCGTTGAAAATAATATTTCAAGTGTTAAAATAACGGCTAATGCTCAAGATAGTAAATCAAAAGTTGAAATTGAAGGAAATATTAATGATTTACAAATAGGCGATAATAACATCAAAGTTATTGTAACGGCCGAAAATGGAGATAGAAAGACTTATAAAATTGTAATAAAACGAAAAGAAGAAGGTCCAACAACAACACTGGGAGAATTAATAAAAGTTATTGATTCTACTACAGCTAAACAAGTTAATGTTGATATTAAAGATGAAAATACTATAATAACTTCTGAAATGATATCAACTATTAAAAAAAATAGTAAAAATATAACTGTAAATTATTATAAAGGAGATACAGTTATTTACAAATGGGAACTTAATGGAAATAACTTTGGAGATATTTCTTCTATGGATCTTGGCATATCTTTTGACACAAAAAATAAAGATAAAATAGCAAGTTTAACTAACTATGCAGACAACTTATATTTAAATTTTGCTTATAGTGGAGAGTTGCCATCAGAGACATATGTTTCGGTAAATGTATCTGATAAATATAGTGATGGTTCTATAGTGAATTTATATTATTATGATGAAGAAAGTGGCGAAATAACACTTGTATCTAATAATTTAGAAGTAAAGAATGGTTATTTAAAATTTAATATTAAACATTGTTCAGAATATATTTTATCAATGTCTAATTTCATGGAAGAAGAAAATGGCTTTTCTATTTATCAAATAATGTGTTATATTCTTGGAGTAATGGTTATTGGACTAGGTGGAAAAGTTATTTATGATTTAATTCGCCAAAGAAAACCAAAAGCAATAATTCCAAATATTTAAATTTTATAATTTTAGAATAGCTATTCAAGATTCAAAAACAAATGAAAAACTCCTAATTAAAATAAAAAAAGTTTGTGAAAAAATACTTGAAGGAGAAAATATATTATGGAAAAAGTAGTTTATTTAACAACAAATAAAGGGAAATTTGAGGAAGCAAACAGAATTTTTAAAGATCAATATGGCATAGATATAGATATTATGAATCCTGATTTTGAAGTACTTGAAATTCAAGCAAAAACTTGTTCTGAAGTGGTATCTTTTAGTGTAAAATATGCAGCAGAAAAACTAAATAGGCCTTGTGTTAAATCAG
>JAEWBI010000062.1 GCA_023391185.1 Bacillota bacterium
GATATACCATTTTTAAATACTGCAGAGACATTAAAAGATGAAAATGGACAACTTAAAAATGGATATTACCGTACAACTACTAATGAAAATGGTGTTCATTTGTCAGAAGAAGGTAATCAAGTGGCAATGAAGTATTTTAGAACACATGCATATGAAAACTAGTAAGAAATTACTGGTTTTTTCATATACTATAATGGGTGATAATATGAAAGATAAACTTCCTAAGGTTTTTGCTAATTCATTAAATAAGCAAATTAAAAATAATGAAAGAGTATATCATTTTAAAGAAAACGAAAATGAGGCAGAAACAGAAAAAAAATCTAAAACTGTACAAGAAAAAATGGTGCAACCAGATAGTATTAATGATAAAATTAATGCATTATTCAAGTCTGCAAGATATGTATACAAATTGGACGTAGAAATTACTACTAAAAGTGGTACTCTTAAAAAGAAAATAATAGGTAAAAATAAAACAAATTTAATAACTATGGATAATGAGTTAATAGCAATTACAGATATTTTAGATATTAAAGTTTTGTAACTTTAAAAAAAGATATAAATATAGTATAATTAACATCATGAAAGAGGTCATATTATGAAAAATAGTTATAAAAATACATTTGTAGCATTATTATTAACTTTAGTAATAGTTATTGGTGGCTCTTTTGTTGTTAATGGATTAAACACAAATAGTAATAAAAAAGTATATACTTCTAATAGCCATTTAGAGACAAAAAGTTCAAATAAAATAAGTCAAGAAAATAAATTATCTAGTGATTCTTCTAACAAAAATGAGATTTCAGGTAAAGAAGAGATTGTTATTGAAGATACTAGTACTGCGGCCGCTATAGAGGCATCAAATATAGGAAGTGATATTATAGTAGATAATTCTGCTTCTATTGATAATCAAGCAATTCAGTATTTTGAAAAAGCTGAAGTTAAAGTTGACACTATGTCCGATAGTATTGATAAGGTTAAAACAGAAGGAAAAGCCTTATTTGTAAAATTAGTAGACTTTGTTTTTTATGATACAGAAATAAATGGTATTAAATTTAAAGATTTAACAAGCGCAACACAAGAAAAATTAGTGGCTATTGTAAATAGTATAGATAGAAAAATCGAATCAAAAATTCCTGGTTATAAGGAAACAGTAACAGATTATGCAGGAAAAACATACACATATTTAAGTGAAAAGTTAAGACAAGGTATTACATATATAGATGCGAAAATCAGTGAAAATGTTGACCCAGATAAATATACTGAAGTTAAAGAAGAAACAAGTGGTGTGATAGACACAATTAAAGAAAGTGTTAGTAAAGCAATCGACATAAGCAAGGAAACATTAACAACAGGAAAAGAAAAACTAAAAAATTGGTACGAAGGATGGAAATAGCATCCTTTTTTATTGCATAAATATAGTAAATAGTGATACAATGTCAGTGGCTTGTTAGCAAAATGCTAGTGGTGATGTGAATGGTAGAGTTTATTATTTGTGATGATGATAAGAAATTCCTAAAGCAAGTTGAAGATCTTATCTCTAAAATTATGGTAAAGAAAAAAATTGAATATGATATTTTGAAATTTTATGATTATGATGATAAATTTTTCGATCATATTGGAACCAAGGAGTGCATGCGCATTTTTATCCTTGATATAGAGACACCTACTAACTCAGGAATAATAGTTGGTAGAAAAATTAGAAAAACGGATTATGAAAGCCCAATAATATTTTTAACAGGACATGAAGAGTTAGGAAATATGTTACTTCGTAAAGATTTGATGTTTTTAGCATTTATAAATAAATTTGAAGAATTTAATACACGACTAAAAAAGACTATTGAAAAGGCACTAGCCATTTCAAATAAAAAAACCTATTTAGATATAGATAGTCATGGAATAACATATAAAATTGCGTTTGATAAAATACTATATATAACTAGAGATAGTGTTGAAAGAAAGACGCTTATTGTAACGGAGATTAATACACATAAAGTTTTGAAGAGTTTATCAGAAGTGGTTGATAGTCTTGATGATAGATTTATTCAAACTCATAGAGCTTGTATAATTAATAGTGATAGGGCTGAAGAAATTAACTATAAACAAAAATACATCTTGTTTGATAACGGAATTAAAATTGATTTAATATCTAATAATTACAAGATAGGAGAAAAAACGAAATGTTAGACGAAATAGTAAATTTGTATGGAATGGTAATAGCAGTAGTTTTTACTATTGCTTCACTATATAAATTAAATAATAAGAAAATTAAAGTTAATGATAGAGATCTATATATTAGTATGGTCACATATTTTCTACTTCAAATCATTATGGATAGTGGTTTTTTAGAATTTATAAAACCATTTTCAGGATTTCTTTGCCTAATTTTTATATGCTGGCAAATAATGAAAATTGATATGGTTCATTCAATAACATCAGCAATATTTATATACATATATATATTAATAGCTGAAATATGTTTATTTCTTTCGGTATCGGTAGTTTGCCAAATAACTACTTCAAGCTCTCTAAATAATATATTAACATTAATAAATTCTAATATATATTTTTCATTCTTAATAAATTTCTTAATATCTGTTATTTTATATCTTCTATGCAATATTAAGAAGTTTGTTAATTTATACTCTTATGTGAGTCAATTTATATGTCAGGATAGATTTCATAAGTATTATCCACTTGCTATGCCAATATTTATATTTATTCTTTTCTCTTTTGGTGTAATTTGTTTTGGAAATGGCTTAGTATCTAAAATAGCAATTTTTTTCCTTCTATTTTTATTAACAGTATATGTAATTTTAAACAATTTAAAAATAAGTACTGAATATGAAAAAACCAAGGAAAAGTATGCTAATACTTCAAAAAACTTAATTGAGTATGAAGAGATGATTGATAAATATAGAGTTAATAATCATGAAAATAAAAATCAACTTCAAATGATAAGAAATATGATAAAACAAAAAGAAAAATCTGTGGATAAGTATATTGATAATTTATTAGATACTGTATATATGGTAAATGAGGCATTGATGATGGATGTGGCTATTATCCCAGCTGGTGGTTTAAGAGCTACTATTTATTCTAAATTAGTTGCTATGGATAACAAAAATATTAAACATATTTTAAATCTTGACCATAAGTTAAGACAAATTGATTTTTTTGAAAATTATCCTAAAGTAACATTGAGAGTGTGTAATTTACTAAGTATCTTTATTGATAATTCCATAGATGAAGTTAATCTTCTTGATGAAAAAGTTATTAATATAGATATATTTATGGATAATCCTAATACTATTATTTTTGAAATAACAAATAAATATATTAGTGATTTTGATATGCAAAGGATTTATGAAAAGAAATATACAACAAAGAGTGAAGGTCATGGATATGGATTGGCGCTTGCGAAAGAAATTATTGACTGTGAGTCAAGAATTAGCAATAAAACAATAATTGATGATGATTTATTTACTCAAGTATTAATTGTAGATATAACAACTAAAAATGATAATCTTCAGCAAAACTAATTAGTAATTAATAAAAATAAAATAAGTTAGAAATTTTTCTAACTTATTTTATTTTGTATGTTAAGAAAATACATAATAATATTATCTCTTATTTCATAAAAGTTCTTTTGGGCATTCTGGTTCATCTGTCCATATCCAGATAGTGAACATTGTGCCAGCTTCTGCAGTGCTGATACTTAAAAATGATACTAGATTAGCAAATAGTTTCATATTATACCTCCCTCCTACTTATTATTACCATATCTCAAATAATTGTTATATGGCTGTTTAAATAACTTATAGACAATTGGAGTAATCATTAATGCCTCAAGTAGTAAGCTATAAGTTAAGGCATTCAATATATATACATTTTTTATATTTAATATAATTAAAAGATATATATAACATAGAATTGTAGAGTATATTTTTCTTTTCATTCTATTAGTTTCGTTAATTAATGGCTTTTTCAAAGTATCTGCAGGACTATATAACGCTAAAAGACAACCTGATATTCCTATTATAATTACTCTATAAGAAATATCTATATCTGTGTATTTACAAATATATGTGGAACCAATAAATAGGATTGATGATACAATAGTACATTTTAAACTAGTAGATGAATGTACACCACTTGCGTATAATCTAATTAATCCATAGGCAAGTAAGAAAATGTACATCTCTATAGCTATACCTAATAAAATACTAATTATAGTTATAATTATAGTTTTTGTAATTAATATATAAAGTCCTTCTAGCCCATAGCGAACAACAGCTTTATCTCGATCAGTATAATTAATATACTTTTCTAGAAAGGGCATAACTTTATCGGCAAATTTTTTACTGCTCATATTATCACCTATTATAAAAATACCATTTATAGATCGTTTGATTTTTAATTTTGAATGAAAATAAATATGTATTGTATGAAATAAAAAAAATGTCGATTTTTGCAACACATTTCTCATTTCGAGCATAAACTTTGAGCTTTAAGACATCTCGCGGGTATATAATTTTTATTCATCTTATAATAAGAATGTTTCTAAAAAAAGTGTCGATTTTTGGTGATTGCATTTTCTTGAAAACGAATGCTTACGACTGTATATTTATATTGTAAGCAAGATTACTAGAAGGGAGATTTTAGATATGCGAGGTAAAGTAAAATGGTTTAATAATTCTAAAGGATATGGATTTATTGAATATGAAAATGGAGAAGACATTTTCATTCATTATTCTGCTATTCTTTCAGAAGGATATAAAACATTAGTTGAAGGCCAATTTGTTGAATTTGATTTAGTTCAAACAGCAAAAGGACTTCAAGCTAAGAATGTTGTAGAGATTAAAACTGCTTTAGTATAAGTAGTTTTTTTTATAACAATATGCTATAATATATGTGTAGACTATTATGGAAAGCTGGTGTCCCAATGAACACATTTGTTAATTTCACATAATAGATTAAAAATTTGTGATATTATGTGAAATCCGTTTATCTTATTTATTAATTATATTGTTATGCTATAATTTAATAGGAGGATGATAATATGAAATTTATTATTAGAGGTCAGAAACTTGAAGTAACTGATGCAATTAAGAAGTATATTGAAGAAAAAATTGGAAGATTAGACAAATACTTTGAAAACCCAAATGAATTAACTGCTACTGTGGCAGTTCGTGTTAGAGGAAAAGGACAAATAGTGGAAGTAACAATTCCAGCCAAGAAATTTATTCTTAGAGGTGAGGAATCTAGCGAAGATTTATATGCTTCAATAGATTTAGTATCTGATAAAATTGAAAGACAAATTAGAAAAAATAAAACTAAAATGCAATCAAAAAAGGCAAGACCTGTCTTTGAAGATTTTGATATGAATTTTGAAATTAATGATGGAGAAGAGAATGGTAACCTAATCGTAAAAAGAAAAACGATAGATACTAAGCCAATGTCAGAAGATGAAGCAATCCTTCAAATGGAATTAGTAGATCATTCATTCTTCATATTTAAAAATGCTGCTACTAATAAGACTAGTGTGGTATATAAAAGAAATGATGGAAATTACGGTTTAATTGATACTAAATAGACTTAAGAAAGACTAAAGTTTAGTCTTTTTTATTTAATTCATTAATATTTCACCAATTAACCTTTTAAAAATAAAGGATTTTTGATAAAATAATATATGTGTAATTGAGAGGATGAGTAAAATGAATTTTATTAAAAAAATCTTTGATCATGGATATAAAGAACTTGAAAGTTTTAAGATTAAGGCTAATCAAATTATGGCTCTTGAAGAAGAAATGAGTAAGTTATCTGATGATAAATTAAAAAAGAAAACGGATGAGTTTAAAAAGAGGCTATCTAAAGGAGAGACTTTAGAAGATATATTAGTGGAGGCTTTCGCAGTAGTTAGAGAAGTTTCATATAGAATGATTGGAGAGAAACCTTTCTATGTTCAAATACTAGGTGGTTTAGCTATTCATTATGGAAACATAGCTGAAATGAAAACTGGTGAAGGTAAAACATTAACTTTTGCAATGCCAGCATATTTAAATGCACTTGAAGGAAAAGGTGTTCATTTAGTTACTGTTAATGAATACTTAGTTGGTGTAGGAGCTGAGTATAATAGAAAAACTTTCGAATTTTTAGGTTTAACAGTAGGTACTAACTATAGAGATATGACTCCAAAAGAGAAGAAAGAGGCATATGCTTGTGATATTACTTATTCAACTAATAATGAAGTTGGTTTTGATTATTTACGTGATAACATGGTTGTTAAAGCTGAAAATAGAGTTCAAAGACCACTTAACTTTGTTATTATAGATGAGGTTGACTCTGTTTTAATTGATGAAGCAAGAACACCGCTTATTATATCTGGTGGTGCTGTGACATCAGCAAATTTATATATACAAACAGATAAATTTGTAAAAAGTCTAAAAGAGAATAATGGTTATTTATATGACGAAAAAACAAAAGCTGTCACTCTTGATAATGAAGGAGTAGAAAAAGCAGAGAAAATTTTTGGTATTGATAATCTTTATGATATAAATAATACCAACTTAGTACATTTTATTAATCAAGCTTTAAAAGCAAATTATGCTATGAAGAAAGATTTTGATTATGTTGTTGAAGAAGGAAAAGTTGTAATTGTTGATTCTTTTACAGGCCGTTTAATGCATGGTAGAGCTTACTCTGATGGTCTTCATCAAGCAATTGAAGCAAAAGAAGGCGTAGAAATTCAACAAGAGACAAAGACTCTTGCTACTATTACATTCCAAAATTTATTTAGAATGTATGATAAATTATCTGGTATGACAGGAACTGCTAAAACAGAAGAAGAAGAATTTAGAGAAATATATAACATGTATGTTATATGTATTCCAACTAATAGAGAAATAGCTCGTATTGATTATGGGGATTTAATTTATTCAACACAAGCTGGCAAATTTAAAGCTATTGTTAAAGAGATAAAAACAAGACATGAAGAAGGACAACCAGTATTAGTTGGTACTGTAGCTGTTGAAACTAGTGAAATGCTAAGTAATTTACTTAAAAAAGAGCATATTCCACATGAAGTATTAAATGCAAAGAACCATGCTCGTGAAAGTGAATTAATTATGAATGCTGGTCAAAAAGGAGCAGTTACAATCGCAACTAATATGGCAGGTCGTGGTGCCGATATAAAATTAGGTGATGGTGTTAAAGAACTAGGTGGATTAGCTGTTCTTGGTACTGAAAGACATGAATCACGTCGTATAGATAATCAGTTAAGAGGACGTTCAGGCCGTCAAGGAGATCCTGGATTTTCACAATTTTATGTTTCATTCGAAGATGATTTAATGGTGAGATTTGGTACTGATAGAGCAAAAGGATTACTTCAAACATTAGGTTTTTCTGATGATGTAGCAATTCGCCATAAAATGCTATCTTCAACAATTGAACAAGCTCAAAAGCGTGTTGAAGGATCAAATTATGATATTAGAAAAACATTACTTCAATATGATGATGTAATTAATCAACAAAGAGAAAATATATATGAGAAGCGTAATAAGATATTAGATCAAGAATCAATTCATGATATTATTTTAAGTTCTATTGATAATTATATTTATGATCTAGTGTTCTCACATATGGGTCCTGATAATGTACTTACTGAAAATGATATAGATGAAATTCTTGAATATGTTAATGCAAATTTAGTCAAAGATAAAATAACTAATAAAGAACTTGTTGAACTTACTCCTGAAGAAATAGTAGAGTTTATTGTAAACCATGTTACAGAAGAGTATAAATTCAAACTTGAAGAAATTCCAGTAGAATTACAAAATGAGTTTGAAAAAGCAATTGCTTTAAGAGTTATTGATACTTATTGGATGGAACATATTAATACGATGTCTATTTTAAGAGAAGGTATTCATTTAAGAGGATATGCTAACGAAAATCCACTTCGTGCTTATACAAATGAAGGATTCCAGTTATTTGAAGATTTATTAATAAATATTGATAAGCAAACAACGCTATTCTTAATTAGAGCAGAAATAAGACAAAATATTGAAAGAAAACAAGTTGCAAAACCAGAATTAACAAATGATGCTGGAAAAGTAACTAAGAAACAACCAAAAAAAGTTCAAAAAGTTGGAAGAAATGATGCATGCCCATGTGGTAGTGGAAAAAAATACAAGCAGTGTTGTGGTAAATAACATACCATCTATATCGAACTAGACGAATCTTGCATTATTTTTATAAAAATATTTAATAATTTGAAAGAGAGGCGAAATATTAATGATAGATTTTATATTAAGCGCACTACCTTTTATACTAATAGGAGTATGTTTAGCAGTTATTTTTGCATATTCAAGAAAAGAAAAGAATTGGGAAAATAATTATATAAGTGAAGGAATGTCTATTGGAATGTGTTTAGGAGTAGCCTTTTCTCCAATGTTAAATATTAATTTAGGGATAGGAATAAGTTTAGGTATGCTAATAGGGCAAACTATTGGATTACTAATAAAAAAGAATAAGAATTAATTAAACACTTTAAATCTTAAATTAAGATACTATATCATCATTTTGTATTATAGTTTATATTTAGTTTTATTAAAAATATCACACTAAGTAGCGTGGTAAATATATATGATAAGTTTTTAGAAAGTAGGAATGTATTTTGAGTAAAGAAAGTAAAATAGTATTTGCAGTTATTGTGTTTGGTTGTTTAGCGTTTATTTTATTTTATAGTATAAATAAGGACAATAAGAATATGAAAACTGTTAATCAAATAGTTGAAAATGTTTTGGATGCAGATAGTGAAACAATGTTATACATTGGTTCAAGTGATTGTGATGCTTGTGATTTACAAGCAACGCAAATGAGCTTGCTTTTAGAAAATTATGATTTTGAATATTATTATGTAGATTTTAATAAGATTTCTACTACATCAGCTAAGACAAAATTTATTAAGAGTCTTGGTGTTGATACTTCAAAAGATTTTCAAACACCAATGATTTTAATCTATAAAGATGGTGAAATAGTTAGTCAAGCATCTAGCCTTACAAGTATAAACAAGATATTTACTTTATTACAGAAAAATAACATAATTTCTGCAGAAGATGTTTTGCCAGTGAATTATCTTACTTTATCAAGTTTCATCAAGCTTACTGAAAATAGTGGGAAACAAGCTGTTATGTTAGGTTCTCCTGTTGAAGCACAGTCAAATAGTGCCCAGGAAGTGATTTGGAATATAGCTAAAGAAAATAAAGTGAATATTAATTATTTCATGCTTAATGATCTTACTGAAGAAGAAGGAAAAACTTTTGAAAATTCATTAGATTTTTATTCAGTTGATGATAACAATTTAGTTATTCCTACTTTATTAATAATAGAAGATGGTAAAGTTATAGATTTTATAACACAATTACAAGATTCAGATACTTATATTAATTTCTTAAAAGAAAACGGCATAATGGAATAGGGGTGTTAAAATGCAAAAAGAGAATTTAGAAACAATTTATAATAAAGTAATGGAATTTCGCCATAAATATCCAATGACGGTAGCATGGAGAATAAAAAAACATTGTAAAATTGTGGCATTACATATGAATGAGGGTGAGCAGGTTAAATATGCCTTTGCTGCTCAAAAAAATGACAATCCTTTTGATATAATTACTACTTATGTAGTAGTACTTACTAACAAACGTATATTATTAGGTTCTAAGAGAGTTCTATTTGGTTACTTTTATACAGCTATTACACCTGATATGTTCAATGATTTAAGTATAAAGATGGGACTTATTTGGGGCAGAGTATGTATAGATACAGTAAAAGAACAAGTATTCTTATCTAATATTCAAAGAGAAGCATTAGATGAAATCGAAACAGAAGTAACAGAATATATGATGGAAGAAAAGAAAAAATATGCAAATATAGTGAAATAAGAAGTAATTACTTACTTCTTATTTTATTGAAAAAAAATCAATTTTAAGGTATACTAATTATAATAAGGTTGGTGAATAAATGAAAAAGCTATTTGGTATGTTAGTATTACTATTTGCTCTTTATTTTTTATATCAGGTAACGTTTGTTTATTTCCAAGGTGGACATAATATAGATTATGAAATATCTGATGGTAATAATTTAGTAAAGATAAATGAAATATTAAGATCAGGAAATAAGAGTGATGCAGATAATTATTCTATATCTTTGGTTATTAATGATACAAATTTTAATGTACAAACTTTCTATAATTTCAATAGAAGTAGTAAAATTATAAGTACTGTTAGATATTATGAAGATAACGAACATAAATGTGTTTTTATAAGATATCGCAATAATAAAGTTTTAAATGATATATTATGTAATGATGATAATATAATAATACCATTACATAATTTAGATATTATTTCAGATGGCTTAAAAGAATTTGCTAAAGAAATGGTAAATTATGGTTATGATGAAAATAATTGGAAGGACAATACTTCTGGTAGCATAGAAAAAGAAAATGCAACTTTATATCCTAAAAATTTAGTTAATAATCATTACCTTGGAGTATCATCTCCATCTGGTTTATATAGAATTAATAAAATTGATCAAATTAAATATGTAAAAGTATATACTACTAATTTAAATAATAATCAGCCTATTTTAAAAGGTTTTGTTAATGATAAGTATATTGTGGCTAATTACGATGATGAACAAATATATAGGTTCTTTGTCTCTAATTTAACTAATAACGGTTCCAATATGTTTGCTACCAAAGTTATTTCAAATAGTACTTTTGTACTTGGAAGTTTTGGAACATCTCTTTATATATATGATCCTGATGCTAAAAAAGAATATGAACTAGACTACGATTCACAAAGCCTTTTAGAGGTAGGAAATGAAGAAACAGATATTGTATTTTATAGTGAAGGGAAATGGCAAAGAACTCCAATAACATCTAATTTAAATACTTTAAATTTTGGTAATAATTATTCTAATGATTATGTAAATAATGAATATGAGAAAATTATAAAAGTAGGTAATAAATATGGATACTATTATTTATTTAAAAAAGTGAATGATAGGTACATTGCATATCGTTCAGATGTAACTAATAGTGAGGTTCTTACTTATTTATTTACTACTACAAATATTAATAATTTAGTTTTTACAGATGATTATATTTATTATATAAGTGATGGAAGTTTAAAATACTATAGTGATGCAACAGGTAATAGAACAGTAATTACAAATAGTAATATATTAAATCCATCTAATGTATCTATTGGTGTTTATGTCGAAAGAAAAAAAGAATTATTTTAATTCTTTTTTTGTTTTAATTTATTGATTTTTTTGAATATTTCCATAGCTATTATTATAGGTATAGCAACCAATATTAATTTAATTAAATCGTTATAAGGAACTCTATGCGTACTAAGTATTCTTGATAAAGGCTCAACTTCCATAATAATTATTTGTAATATTATTGAACTAGTTATGCTAAATACTACTAAAGGATTTCCTTTAACTCCATATTCAAATATTGATTTATGTTCACTACGACAGTTTAGAACATGAAAATTTTGAATGAAAACCATTAGTGCCATAACATAACCTCTTGCACTAGTAACTTCCATATGATAAATATTTATAAGTAAATACCAGACAGCAAATACAATTAAACTTATAACAGTACCCGAAATCATTAACTCTTGTATAAGTAATTTATCAAATAGTGCTTCTTTTGTATTTCGTGGTTTCTGTGTTAGCATACTAGCCTTTTCTCTTTCAAAAGAAAGGGCTAAGTCTTGAAATCCATCTGTAACTACATTAAGCCATAAAAGTTGTATTGCGGCAAGGGGCATAGGCATATTAAATAATATTGCAAGTAAGAAAAATATAACTTCTCCAAGACCACATGAAATTAAAAAGTATACAATTTTTCTAATATTATTGTAGGCATTTCTTCCCTCTTTAATTCCAGATACTATTGATAAAAAGTTATCGTCTATAATTATCATAGAAGCAGTTTCTTTAGCAACATCAGTACCACTTCCCATAGCAATTCCTATATTGGCTGCTCTTATAGCTGGCGCATCATTTACACCATCACCTGTAACAGCAACAAATTCATTCTGTCTTTTATATGAATTAACTATCTCTAATTTTTGAAGAGGGGAAACTCTAGAAAAAACAGTCTTATTTTTAATATAGTTATCAAAAGCCTCTTCTCCTTTTTCTAGGTGTAAAACAATATCCTTATCGGTTGCAACCTCGTCATACGATGAAGCAATATTTAGTTCTTTAGCAATTGTAAAAGCAGTAAGTGGGTGATCACCTGTAATCATTACAACTTTAATACCTGCTTTTTTACAATCTCTTATTGAGTCTATAGTTTCAACCCTAATAGGATCAATAAATGCGACTAATCCTTTAAATATAAGTGGTTCTATATCATCATCATCATATGTTTCTTTTTCTATGAAGTTATTAATTTTGCCATCAGCAAGTGCTATAACACGATAGCCCTCACTTGCTAAAACTTCATTTTGCTTCATAATTTTTTCTATATCTGAAGTAGTTAATTTTTTATCTTTTTCTGTGTATTTGCAAAACTCTAATACTTTTTCCACTGACCCTTTAACAGTACAGTGTATTTCATTATCTATATTATAAAAAACACCAGAATATTTATTTTCGGATTCATATGGAATGATTCCAATTTTATCGTAATTATTGTTAATAATTCCTGCTTTACTTCCTAAAACTAAAAAGGCTATATCGATAGAATCTCCATTATATTTTATATTTTTACCATCATGAATTAAAGCGGCTTCATTATTTATTACTCCCAATGTGCTCAAGTAAATGGCTTTTTCAAATTCTTCATTATTAGTATTAATTATTTTTCCGTTAATGTCATATCCGATACCATCAATTTCAAAAATTTGTCCGCTTGGTAAAACTATTTTCTTAGCAGTTTGTTGATTTACAGTTAAAGTTCCTGTTTTATCCGTAGCAATAACTGTACAACTACCTAAACTTTCTACAGAGTTTAACTTTTTAACGACAACATTCTTTTTTGCCATTCTAGTTGAACCAATTGTTAAAGCCATTGTTAAAGCTAGTGGCAACCCTTCTGGCATAGCTGATACTGAAAGAGCAATAACAGCAAGAAATATAGTTGTTAAATCATTTCCCTTACTAACTAACACTGCTGTAACAATAAAAGCTATAACTAATATTAAGAAAGAGATTTGTTTAGAAAATTTTGACATTCTTATAGTAAGAGGTGAAGGTGTTTCAACCGTTTTAGATACCTTATCAGCAATTTTTCCAATTTCAGTATTTGCACCAGTTTCAACAACTATTGCTACACCACGCCCTGTTATAACGCTTGTACCAGCGTATAACATGTTTTTTCTGTCAGCAAGACTAACTTCATCTTCAATAACATCTTTAAATTTAACACTATTTATACTTTCACCTGTAAGAATAGATTCATTAACAGTTAAATTTTTTGCTTCAATTATTCTTAAATCAGCAGATATTTTATTGCCTGATTCTATTAAAACAATATCACCAATAACAAGTTCACTAGAATCAATTTCTATTTCTTTACCATCTCTTCTAATTTTTACTTTCACTTTTATAAGTTGTTCTAGTGCCTCAGCACTTTTTTCAGCACGCCATTCTTGAAAAGTCCCAATAATAGCATCCACCATTATTATAAAAATGATTGCAAAAGCATCAAGCGCTTCATGTGCTACAAAAGATAAAATAATAGCGACAATTAAAAGCAAAACTATTGGGTCATTAAATTCACTAATAAATATCTTTAAAATACTATCTTTTTTCTTCTTTGGCAGTTGATTAAGTCCATTTTTTTGAAGAAGTACTTTTGCTTCTTTATCTTTTATACCATTAATACTACTATTCAATTTCTCAAAAATAATTTCATTTGATAATTGATACCATTCTTTCATATTATCACCTACTATAATTTTATCTTTTATTTACTTTTTTGTCTAGGTAATAACAAGATATAATTTAATTTATGCTATAATGATAATAGGTGATAGTATGAAGCGAGCAATAGTTTTATCAGGCGGTGGATCAAAGGGCGCATACCAAATTGGCGTTTGGAAAGCATTAAGAAAACTGCATAAAAAGTATAATATTGTTACAGGAACTTCTATAGGTGCAGTCAATGGTATTCTAATGGTTCAAAAAGATTATCATAAGGCAAAAAAATTATGGAAGAACATTGGCTTTGACGATTTGTTTGATATAAGATTTGATGATGCTAAAACAGAATTTGATATCTATCGTAAGTATGCTGAAGAGTTTATCTCTAATGGCGGAATGAATACAAAAAAAATTCATAATTTTATAGCAAATTCATATAACGAAAAAAAATTTTATAGGTCAAAAGTAGATTATGGTATAGTAACTTTTAGTGTTAGTAAAATGCAACCTAAAATAGTATTAAAAAAAGATTCAAAAGAAAAACTGTTAGATTATGTGATGGCTTCTAGCGCTTGCTTTCCTGCTTTTCAGTCTATCAAAATAGATAATGATAGTTATGTAGATGGTGGTTATTATGATAATTTGCCTATAAATTTGGCTATTGATATGGGTGCGGAAGAAATAATAGCTATTGATTTAGGTGCATTAGGAATAAAGAAACATGTCCATAATAATACAGTTAAAATAGTAAATATCATTCCTAAAAATGATATAGGTTCGTTTCTAATATTTGACAAAAATGTTTGCAGAAAAGCAATAAATTATGGTTATAATGATACAATGAAAATATTTTGTAAACTAGATGGAGATAAATATACTTATAAAAAAGGTAATATAATCGCAAATTATAAGAAAAATAAAGATAGTTATGTAAACCAAATAGAAAATGTATTAACTGATTACGAAAATGAAATAAAAATAATAGATAGAATAATTAATTTAAGTGACATTACAGATTTATATGTTAAAAGAAATGATTTATTAGTAAAACCAAACATGATTAAGATAATGGAATATGCAGGAGAAACTCTTGGCATAGATAGTTCAAAAATATATCACGTTAGCTGGTATAATTACTTATTAAAAGATGCGCTACTTAAAAGAGAAGCTTTTAGCAAAAAATATATTAAAAAGTTAATTGAACAAAATAATCTTAAAAAGTTATTAAATACTAGTGCTATTATCCGTTACATATATGATGCAATTATGAGTGGTAATGATAAACAATTAGAAATATATTTATTGGCAAGCTTATTTCCAAAAGAATTCTTAAGCGCAATATATATTTCTATAATATAGTGAAATATGAAATATTATAAATTTACCTATAAAAAATATTGGGTATATATTGTTACAATATTAACATTCATAATATTTTTATCATTACCAGAAAACATAATACTTGCCATCCCAAATATTTATATAGAACTAGTAGTTATGCTTTTAATATTTATAATTCATGAACTTCTGCATGGACTAGGTTTTAAAGTATGTGGAAAAGCTAGCACTAATAATATAGTATATGGTGCAAAATTAGAAAGTGGAGTTTTTTACTGTGCGTGTAAAGAAGAAATAAGCAAATATGGAATTATTGGTTCTTTACTAGCACCTATCCTATTCTTAACAATCATGCCAGTTATTATAGGATTCATTTTTAATTTGGATGTTTTTATTCTAATAGCGATAATAAATCTTTTTGGTGCTTCACTTGATATTTTAGCTACAATAGATATTTTAAGATTACCTAAAAATATTAAATATAAAGATTTAGATGATACATTAGGTTTTATAATAATTTCGGATGATGATTTATCAAAGTTAAAATATTATGGCCTAAAAATTATCAATCATGGTAATTATGATGTAGATAAAATAAAAGCAGTTAATTATGATAAATTAACAATATCCAAACCATCAATAGTTATTTTTATAGTAATAATCATTTTATTAATAATAGGTTTTGTGTTATAATTACTAACAGGTGATATTATGAAACGATGGCGTAATTCCTAAGAAATATAAAGTTTAGGAGGAAATAAATGGAAAAGAAAATTTTAATAACAGGTGATAGACCAACAGGTAAATTACATTTAGGTCACTATTTTGGTTCTATTCAAAATAGAGTAAAAATGCAATATGATTACGATACTTATATTTTAATAGCTGATGTACAAGCATTAACAGATAATTTTACTAATCCTGATAAAGTAAGAAAAAGTGTTAAAGAATTAACACTGGATTATTTAGCTTCAGGAATTGATCCAAAACATTCACATATTTATATTCAGTCAATGATACCAGAGATTGCAGAACTTACTGTTTATTATTCTAATTTAGTTACAGTTGCGAGACTTTATCGTAATCCGACAACTAAGTTTGAAGCTGTTCAAAAGGAACACATTTTTGGTAATAATGCAGAAGGTATAACATATGGCTTTTTAGGTTACCCAGTAAGCCAAGCAGCTGATATTACTGCTTTGGATGGTGATGTTGTTCCAGTAGGAGAAGATCAACTTCCTCATATTGAACAAACAAGAGAAATAGTTAGAAAATTTAATAATATATATGGTGAAACATTAAAAGAACCAAATGCTGTATTATCTTCTAATCCTAAAATTAAAGGTTTAGACGGTAATGAAAAAATGGGCAAAAGCTTAGGTAATGCAATTTACTTATCTGATGATGAGGAAACAGTTACTAAAAAAGTCATGAGTGCTGTAACTGATCCTAACAAGATAAGAAAAGATGACCCAGCTAATCCAGAAGTATGTATGGTTTATTATTATCATAAATTACTAAATAGTAAGAACTTAGATGCAATAAATTCTGAATGTAGAAAAGGTACAAGAGGTTGTGTTGGATGTAAGAAAGAATTAATTAATGAATTAATGGAATTCTTAGGGCCTATTCAAGAGAAAAGAAGGTACTATGAGGAACATCCAGAACTAGTAGAACAAATATTACTAGAAGGTACAAAAGCAGCCAGAAATCAGGCTAAAAACGTCATGGCACGTGTTAAAAAAAGTATGGATTTAGATTATTTTGAAAAGCAGTAGAAAATACTGCTTTTTTTAGGTTTTAATAGACAAATGTTGTATATATAAGTATGGATAAATATTTAGATACAATATTTGATAATATAGACTCAAATATCAAATTAGATAATAATCAAAAAGAAGTTGTTTTAGATGAAAGTGAGCATATTATCGTAGTAGCTGGGGCAGGTTCTGGTAAAACAACAACAATTACCGCTAAAATAAAATACTTAGTAGATATAAAAAAAATACCACCCAAAGACATACTAGTTATTTCTTTCACAAACAAAGCAATAAGTGAGTTAAAAGAAAGGATTAATAATGATTTTAAAATAGATTGTACCATATGTACTTTCCATAAATTCGCATACGATATTCTTAGAAAATATGATAAAAAATATAAAATAATATCTGATCCTAAAGATATAATAAAAAAAATAGTAGTAATGGATGAAGATACTAATAAAGTTTTAAAAGAATTATTAAAAAATAGAAAATACAAACTAAAGAGTAGTAAATATAGTTCAGATATGAACTATTTTATAGAATTCACCTTAGAAAACATAAACTTATATAAGATGACTGATAATAATAAACAAATAACTAATAAAAGAATACTAACTTATTTTAATTATTTAGAGAAAATAGTATCAAAATACTCTAATTATTTAAAAAGCGAATACTTATTAGATTTTGAAGATATTATTATTGAAGCTACCAAAATAGTTCAAAATATACCTATTAAATACAAATATATAATTATTGATGAATATCAAGATATATCTTATAACAGATTTAAATTAATTAAAAAAATAGTGAGTTTATATAAAGTAAAAACAATAGTAGTGGGTGATGACTGGCAAGCTATATTTTCTTTTGCAGGATCTAATGTTGACCTATTTTTAAATTACAAACAAGTAATGAACGCCAAAATGTATAAAATAGTTAATACATATCGTAATAGTCAAGAATTAATTGATATAGCTGGTAACTTCATTATGAATAATAAAAAACAATTACAAAAAAAACTAATTTCGAATAATAAACTTAGTTTTCCTGTAGAAATATATAAATATAAAAACAATATAAATGAAGTATTAATAATGATATTAAATAAGATAGTAAAAGAAAATGGTATTAATAAAAATATCCTTATTTTAGGAAGATATAATATGGATATAAAATTAATTATTGGAAACAGTATCAAGGTCAAAAACGAAAAAGTTATATATAAAAAATATCCTAATTTAAAAATTACTTTCATGACAGTTCATGCATCTAAAGGTCTTGGATATGATAATGTCATATTAATAAATATGCTTAATGATACTTATGGCTTCCCAAGTAAGATAGAAAAAGATGAAATTAGAGATATACTAATAAATAAGTCTGACAGTATTTTAGAAGAACGAAGATTATTTTATGTAGCATTAACAAGAACAAAAAATAAAGTGTACATATTAACCAAAAATAAAAAAGAATCAACATTTGTTAGGGAAATTGCTAATAATACCAATGTATATTATGAAAGAAAGAATACTAAAAAAAATACAAAATCATAAAATATACTGAGGTGGATATATGAAAAACGCTATAAATTATTATTATAATTTAATGCCTCGCGATATTCGCCAAAGCAAAAACAAATATTATTTTGAATATGATAATTATAATTATGTTTTTGAAGAATGTTTTCGTACTACTGAAGAATTATATGAATTATATAATTTAGAATACTATTTATATAACCAACAAGTATATCTACATCAATTTGTCCTTAACAAAAGTAATGAAATAATAACAGAAGTAAATAATAAAAAATATGTATTATTAAGAAAAATAGTTACTAATGAAAATAAAATAACTATTGAAGACTTAAAAAGATTTAATAGTATAAAAATATTAGCCAATTATAAAAATATAACCAAAAATAATTGGCGTAATTTATGGTCCATGAAAGTTGACTATATTGAATATCAAATTGATTCTAATAAAAATCGTTTTAAAATAGTTAGTAATAATATTGATTATTTCATAGGAATAATAGAAACAGGAATTGCTTTATTATTAAATAATTATACTGTTGATTTATATTTATCTCATAGAAGAGTAAAAGTTGATACTAAAGTTACTGATCTTTATAATCCATTAAATATAATAGTTGATACAAGAATGAGAGATCTAAGTGAATATTATAAAAACTATGCTTTTAAGTATGATGTAAATGAAAATGATATATTAAATTTACTAAGTGACATGAATTATTCAAACGATGAAAAAGTACTCTTTTTTATTAGGTTTCTTCTTCCATCTGATTTTTTAGATATATATGATGAAATTTTATTAAATGGAGCAACAGAAGACACATTAAGTTATGTCCTAAATAATACAACAGAATATGAATATTTAATTAGATTAATTTATTTAACTTTATATAGAAATAGAATTTTACCTGACATAGAATGGCTAAAAAAAATGTAAGATATACTATCTTACATTAATTACTTCTTTTACTGTAGGAATCTCTTCTTTAATAGCGGCTTCAATACCATCTTTTAAAGTTAAGTCAAGCATGTGACAATTTGAACATGCTCCCATCATTCTTATATATACAACATTATCTTCGTATTTAACATATTCAATGTTACCACCATCATTAATTAAAAACGGTCTTAAACGATCAATAATCTCAATTATTTTTGCTTCTTCTTTGTTTATTTCTTTATCCATTTTCATCACCTACGCATTATTATATATTAAAATATATCATAAGTAAACACTTTAAAAAGGTTTTTATGTATGTTATAATACGATTAGCGAGGTGATACAAGTGATCCCATATAAAAAAGGACAAACTGTGAAAGGAACTATTACTGGAATTGAAAAATACGGTGCCTTTGTATCGCTAGATGAGTATTATACAGGTCTAATTCATATTTCAGAAATATCACATGGTTATGTAAAAGATATAAATGATTTTATAAAAATAGGAGACACTATATATGTAGAAGTTCTTGATGTAGATGAAGAACAATTTCAATTAAAACTAAGTATTAAGAATATTACATATAAAAGAAATCCATATGTACCAAAAAAGAAGATTAAAGAGACCAGTTTAGGATTTAAAACGCTTGCTTATAAATTACCTATTTGGATAGAAGAAAATTTAAAAAAACAAGAAAAAACTGTTAAATAGTGTTGACAAACAATTATTATAATGATATATTTAATTACGTCAACTGATTTTTCGGGCGATTAGCTCAGTTGGTTAGAGCACCTGCCTTACAAGCAGGGGGTCGTAGGTTCGAGTCCTACATCGCCCACCATATATTGTGCCGGAATAGCTCAACTGGTAGAGCAACTGACTTGTAATCAGTAGGTTGTGGGTTCAAGTCCTATTTCCGGCACCATTATTTTATTATGACGAATACATATGGAAGGATAGCGAAGTGGCTAAACGCGGCAGACTGTAAATCTGTTCCTTCGGGTTCGATGGTTCGAATCCATCTCCTTCCACCACTTTATTATTTGACATATGTAGGCAATACATTGCCTCGTGGCCAAGCGGTAAGGCACCACACTTTGACTGTGGCATGCGCTAGTTCGAATCTAGCCGAGGCAGCCATTTTTAATATTTGTCCCGTTAGCTCAGCCGGTAGAGCATTTGACTTTTAATCAAAGGGTCGTGAGTTCGAATCTCGCACGGGACACCATTTATTATGCCTGAGTGGCGAAATTGGTAGACGCACAGGACTTAAAATCCTGCGGGAGTCAAATCCCGTGCCGGTTCAAGTCCGGCCTTAGGCACCAATAAGTAAATTAACTCCTGTTAGGAGTTTTTTTATAAATTTTATTAATTTATAAAGCATATAATAGAATATCAAGAAAAATGTTCATTTTGTTAGGATTTTTGTTGACTTTTAAATTTTATTTATGCTATAATCTACTTGTCTCTTGAAAAGAAGAGCACACATCAACGAGTTAAAAAGTGGAGAAATACCCAAGTCTGGTTGAAGGGACCGGTCTTGAAAACCGGGAGGTCGGAGACGGCGCGGGGGTTCGAATCCCTCTTTCTCCGCCATTAATGTTTTAACAAATAATAAATTTATATCGCGGGATGGAGCAGTTTGGTAGCTCGTCGGGCTCATAACCCGAAGGTCATAGGTTCAAATCCTATTCCCGCAACCAAATGGTTCCGTAGTGTAGTGGTTATCACGTCTGCCTGTCACGCAGAAGATCGCCGGTTCGAACCCGGTCGGAACCGCCATTTATTATTTGGCTCTGTAGCTCAGTCGGTAGAGCAAGGGACTGAAAATCCCTGTGTCGGTGGTTCGATTCCACTCGGAGCCACCATTTTTTATTTAATATAGAAAATAAAAATTTATCTGCGCTCGTAGCTCAATTGGATAGAGCATCTGACTACGGATCAGAAGGTTTCGGGTTCGACTCTTGACGAGCGCACCATTTAATTATTAACCGGGAAATGGCTCAACTTGGTAGAGCACTTGGTTTGGGACCAAGGGGTTGCAGGTTCAAATCCTGTTTTCCCGACCATTCGATATATCAACTCTTGTAATACAAGGGTTTTTTTGTGCTTTCTTTTTTTCATTCTCTTAAAATTCTCTTATTCTATTTCTTTTCTAATATTATTTAATAAATTTACTGCTTTATTTTCATCTTCTGGGACAAGATGAGAATAAGTATTTAAAGTCATTGTTAAATCGGCATGACCTAGTCTTTTACTAATAACAGTGATAGGCACTCCTTTAGATAAAAGTAGGGTAGCATGACTATGTCTTAAATCATGAATCTTAATTCTTTTAACTTTTGCTATCTTGCAATATTCATCTTTTCTTCTTCCAATAGTACTAGGTGTTAATGGGTTAAGTCCACCAAAGACAAACCACTCTTCTTCATAACCTACAAAAGTTTTATAATATTCTTTTAATTCATCTAATAACTGCATAGTTATATCATCAAGTTTTATAAGTCTATTAGAATTTCTAGTCTTTGGAGTATTAAAGATATATTCGCCATTATTTTTAGTTTTAGATATAGTTTTACGGACATTAATGGTACTATTAGAAATATCATTCCAATTAAGAGCTAAACACTCTCCAAGCCTCATTCCGGTATAATATAAAGTGCTATATAAAGTCATATATTCTTTATTATCGACAAATTTTACAAATTGATTAAATTCTTCAAAAGTCCAAAAATCTACTTTCTTTATATATTCTTTTTTTGGAAAGTTTCCAAGTTTACTAGCAATATTCTTTTCTAGTCCATAAAAGTCCATAGCATAGTTAAGTATTGCTACCATACAACCATGTAAATTAGAATTATACTTATAAGATAGATTCTTATCTAATATCTTTTCTTTCCAATTCATATAGACTTTTTGGTCAATCTTACTAATTTTATAATCTTTAAAATAAGGCAAGATATGATTCTTATATCTATTCTCTAAAGACATATAAGATTGATATTTTAACTTTTGCTTTTTGTTCATCATAAACTCTTTATATAAATCTTTAAAAGTTAAATTGTTATAATCATTTTGAATAGTTGCTAGAAATTCTTGTTCAGATTCTTTAGCTTCCATTTTAGTTCTAAAACCACTACGCATTTTTTGTTTTCTATTCCCATATTCATCTTCTATATAAAGCCTAAAAAACCAAGTGTTTCTTTTAGAATCTTTATAAACGGGCATTCTATGACCTCCTCTCTTGTAGTTGAACTTCATTTTTCGCCATGTTTGTTATGTATTCAATATCTATGTCTAAATATTCAATAACACTTTTCATAGGCACGATTTTTTCTTTAGCATTTGGAATATTCTTTCCACTTTTTAAAATATTATTTTTAATAGTATTTCGAATGTTTGTTGCTGTCTCCTTACCACAAGAAGCAATTTTTTGTATATCAGTAACACTAGCCCATGGTTTAGAAATTAAACTAAATAATTCTATACTTGTCATATTGTCCTCCTTTCTGTTGGCATTCCCAACAACATAAGTCTATCATCTTGTGGAGACACTGTCAACACATTTTAAATAAAATTGTTGTTTCTCCCAACAAAATGTGCTAAAATTATTTTAAAGGAGTGAATTAAATGGGATATAGTTTGGCTGATTATATATATGAAGCTAGAGAAGAAAAAGGAATATCACAAAGAGAACTTGCGAGAAGAACGGGTATAGATAATACGGAAATATCAAGAATAGAAAAAGGTTCTAGAAAAAAACCTGGTTATAAAACATTAAAAAAAATAGTTGATGAACTTAATTTAAATATATGGGATGCAATGACTTTAGCGGGCTATGAAGAGGAAGAAATGGCAGAAATATATGGACTTTATTATGCAGAAAATATAGATATAATTGGATATGATAAAATTGATAAAGCATATTACATAGATTCAAATGGGGAAGACTCTTTGGATTTAATTACTGCCTTAGAATCCTATAAATCAGGAGATTTAAATTTACAGCAGATAGTTGGAATTCTTTCTGTAATTATACATAGAGATACTATTGAATTTATACATCCAGAGCAAAGAAAAAAATATAATTTAGAAAGCCTGATATATAATAAGGATGAAAAAAAAGACTAAATATAAAGGTCTTTTTTTAATTTATAAAAGTTTAATTATTTAGATTTTATAACGATTATGAAAAATTTGAATAATTCAATATACAAATTTTTGCTTTTGTAGTTTAAAGCGACAAAAAGTGCATTATTTTATTGATATAATATAAAAAAACATTAAATTAGTTAAAAATAGCCGATAAAACATTGCTTTTTTTTAGAAATGGAGATATAATTATGTTACGAATTCATTTTGTGGGTTTTGGAGGAGTTAAAAATATGATTAATATTCAAAGAGTATCCTTAAAAAGTTTTAGAAATATTGATGTTTTAGACTTAGTTTTTAGTAAGATAACTAGTATTTTGTCAGTAAATAGTTTTGGAAAGTCTAATTTATTAAATGGTATAGATTTTGGTATTGACTTTATTACTAAATCTGTTGATGTAAGAAAAGACATGATGTGTTGGGCTCCAGCTATACCCTATAACAAAAATATTAAGAAAAAGGAATTTTGTTTTGAAATTGAATTTGATGTAAATTTTGATAAAGACTTTTATAGAGTATTGTATGGTTATTCATTTAGTTGGTCTGCAGATGAAAAAAAACCAGGGAAAATATTAAATGAGTATTTATCAGTTAAAGAAAAAAATAAATCACAAAAATTTAAAAGTTATATTAAAAGGGATAAAAAAATTTCATTCTATAAGCCTTCTACTTCTGGTCAATGTAATAAAGAAATAAAGATAGGTGATATGGAATTAATTATAAATAAATTAAAAGCATATGATGATTTATTCTACATTAATATTGTAGAAACAATTAATGATATAAAAATATATATAGATAGACATTTTGATTCTAACAAAAATTTTGCATATTCTCCTTTTGCAATGAAAGAAAATTGTAACAATGGTTTGTTAAACGAAAACAGTGTTCCTAGAATTTTAAATAACATTAAAAATAATAATCCTGACAAATTCGAATTAATTATTAATAGTTTTAAAGACTTATTTCCTTTTATAACTGATTTAAAAGTGGATTCAATAACTTTGGAACCTGATAAAAAAATGGATAGTAAATTGAATGGAAGTGAACCTTTCAGCGTTGCATCTGAATTTTTCTATCTTTATGTTAAGGATAAAAACTTATCTGGAATACTTCCTTTTGAGTTTATGTCAGATGGTGCTAAAAGAATACTATCAATTTTCACTTATTTAACGTTAGCAGAAATAAATAATTATCCTTTAGTTGCTGTCGAAGAACCAGAGAATTCTGTTAATCCAAGATTAATGCAACAATATTTAATTGCACTATCTGGTTTTTTGAACAATTCCAAATTGATTATTACTAGTCATTCTCCACATTTAATTAATTATATAAATCCAAGTAATATATATCTTGGTATACCTAATGATTTAGGTATAGCAAAATTTTCTAAAATAAAAGACAGTTTATCAAATAAAGTAATGAGAGATGCCGACCAATTATCTGTTTTATCAGGGGACTATTTGTTTGACTTAATGAGTGGTACAGGAGAAGACGTTGAAGTTTTAGCTTCATACGTTGAGTAATAGTAATGCCTAAGAAGTGTGTAGTAATTTATGTTGAAGGTCCAACTGATGAAGAATTTTATAATAAGTTAAAAGAAAATATTAAGAATAAGATTTCTGATAAAAGGTTTAAAGTAGATGCTTTGAAAGTTGTATGTATAAAAGGTATTGGCAAATATAGTTCAAAATTATTGTGTAAATTTAAATGTGAAATAGTAGATAAGTATAGTGACTATGATAAAATAGTATTTTTGTGTTATGATAACGATGTTTTTGAATATGGTGTTTATCCACCAATAGATAGAAAAAAATTGGAAGAAGATTTGTACACAGCTGGTGCTACTAATGTTTTTCATATTGCTGCTGATAGAACAATAGAAGATTATTTTATGATTGATGAACAAGGTGTTCTTCAATATTTAAAATTAAAATCTAATACCAAGATAAAAGGTAGTAATGGGTTAGAAAAAATTAATAATTTATTTAAAAGTGCAAATCGAACTTATCAAAAAGGGTCAATGGTTTCAGGTTTGGTCGATTCTTTGAATATTGATTTGATTTGTTCCAAAATTTGTTCCCAACTATCAACGCTATGCACATTATTAGGTTTAGAATGTTCATTAAAATGTGTTTCTAAAACAGAAAAATCTAATAAGAAAAAAGAAAAAGGCTCATAAAAGTCTTTTTCTTTTTTAATTAATATGGTGACTTTTTTTATATTCTTTAAATTCTATGACTTCGCCAAAGTTATCTAAATAATCACTTTCATAAATTTTATCATACCCTAATATTTCAATGTATTGTTTAAATTCATATATATTTGATAAATTTATATAGGAAACTACAGGTTGATTCAAGTTTCTACTATATAGATATCTTCGTTTACTAAATAGTCTGTTGTCTATAGTCTTATTCATATATTTAGTTATATAACCTACAACATTCATATTTTCTAAATTAAAAACTGAAGTAAATCCTTTATTCCAATATTTCACATCATACATTTTGTCTTTTCCATTTTGTAAGATAATAATATTATCATCTTTTTTTATATCGAGATTTGTTAATAGATGATAATGAACTGCCCCTCTTTTTTGAAATTCCGGAACACAAACATATTTGAAATCTGATTTTATTCTTTTAATACTTCTTCGCCAATTATCAAACATCTGATTAGCTTCTTCTATAGAAGTTACATTTTCTGCAAAAGTAAGTGTTATAAATGTTTTGAATTCTGATTCATTTGCTTTTACAAGTCTTTGAAGTTGAAATTTACTTCTCATAATATTTTTATATTCAATTTCTTTAAGTTCATCTTTGTTTACAAAATTATTTTCTTTATGTAGATTATCAGTATCAATATCTTTAATCTCATCTTTTCCATATATAATATTTCTAAAGTTAGAATCTATTTTTTTATCTTTTATTTTCTCACTTTTTTTATTTTTTTTATAATGTTCTTCTGAATATTTGTAAACTTGAAAATGCTCACCACATTGTATAACTTTAATGGTATGACCACTATAGTTTGTCCGAGATATGAGACTACTATCAAGTAAGATATTAGATAAAAAATAATTATTGCTTTTTAAAATAAATTTATACCTCCATTCTAAAAAAATAATCATGTAAATTAATTGACATATTTTGATTTTAGTAGTACTATGAAATCAAATAAAGAATTAGGAAGATAGTGATTAATTTGAAAGAGAAATTTTTGGAGTACACCAAGTTAAATGAAGAAGATTTATCATTGATGTGCGAAAAATCAATAGTAGTTTTTGACAGTAGCATACTATTGCAGTTGTATAATATTAGTGAAGAAACGGTAAATACTTTTTTTTCAATATTAGATAAAATTAAAGACAGAATATGGCTTCCATATCATGTTTGTGAGGAATATTATTGCGCTAAATATAAGAAAATAATCGAAACTTATCAAAGTCGAGATTCTGTTTTGTCTGACATTGAAAAGATAGAGAGAAATTGTAATGATTGTTTGTTGAAGACTCCATTTTATCAAAAAGAAGAAATAGAATCCTTTAATAATAAATTGATAGAATTAAAAAAAGAATTTAAAAAGATTAGTAAAAAAGTGGATTTAAATTACAAATGTGATACCATAGAAAATAAAATAATTGACGTTTTTGGAAATCAAATTGGAGATAAAATATCTGAAGATAGATATAAACAACTAGAAGCTGATGGCAAAATTAGATATGATAGTAAAATTCCTCCAGGATATATGGATGATTCTAAAGAAAATAATAAGTATGGAGATTATATTATTTGGGATGAAATAGTATCCAAATCAAAAAAAGAAAAAAAACCAATTTTACTAATAACATTAGATAATAAAGAAGACTGGATTCTCCAATATAATAAGAATAAATATATGCCACATCCTAAATTGAGGAGAGAACTTCATAATGCCAGTGGCCAAAATTTTCACATTTATGATTTGGAAAATTTTATGAATTATTTTGGTCAAAAATATTTAGGTGATACTTATAAGAGAAATGGTGGCGAAATAAAGAAAGAATTAAGAAAAATAAATTATTCACAAGATAATACATTACAAGACTATATAAGTACGATCAATAAAAAAGCAAAAGAATTTATAATAATTGGGGACCTTAACAATCGAGGAAGCGTAGAAACAATTGATAAAATTAATAAAATTCGAACTGAAATAAACCAATTAGAAAAAGAAATAAATGAAATAGATCGAGAGATTCGTTTTTCGGATTTAAAATCAAGTTTGCCTAATCAAACTGAAAAAACTCAAGCTTTAAGTGAAAGCATGTATAATAGACATAAAAAAAATCTATATTTAATGCAACTTGAAAAACTAAAAGAAAGTGAAAGAGAAATTCTTAAATCGAGTACAACATTAGACGATCTAAAATTTATTACAAGTCCCTATTTTGAAAAAAATAAATATGATGACTGCTCAGAAGGTTAATAATTTTTTATTCTCTTAATATTCTCTTATAAACTGAAATAAATGCACAAAAAAGGCCTTCTACGAATGTAGAAAGCCTTATATTTCAACGATTAGGAACGAACAAAAAGTTCCTTTTTTGTCCTGTTTTCCCGACCATTCGATATATCAACTCTTGTAATACAAGGGTTTTTTTGTGCTAGTTTTAACTTGATTATATCTATTTTGTAAATATTTGATTATAAATATAGCAATATTACTAAATAATATTGCTAATTTAAAATATATTTGTTATCATGAAGTTAACGAGAAATAATTGTAACAAGAACAAGCAAACTTAGATATATGTAATTTACATGAAGAGATAACCAATGCATATATTGCTTGCTGAGGGGAGTGTAATATTTAAAATGAAAGATATTAATTCAGAGTTATTAAGTTACTTGGAAAAAAACATATTTCCAATATATGATAAGTTTTTATCGCATGGAAAAAATCATATAGATTCAGTAATAGAGCAGTCTTTGTTAATAGCAAAAGATTATGATGTAGATATAAATATGGTTTATACTATTGCTTGTTATCATGACATTGGGCTTATTAACGGAAGACAAAATCACGAGATCGAGTCAGGTAAATTTTTATTCGAAGATAATAATTTAAAAAAATTTTTTAATGATTTAGATATTATCATAATGAAAGAGGCAGTAGAAGACCATAGAGGGTCAAGAAGTTTGCCTCCAAGAAGTATAT
>JAEWBI010000046.1 GCA_023391185.1 Bacillota bacterium
ATTAAAATTACAATTAAGAAAGAGGATAGTATGGATAATAGTAAAAGTTATAAAAATATTGATGAGTATATAAACCTTTATCCTAGTGACGTAAGAAAAATATTAGAACAATTGAGAAATGAAATAAAAAGTGTTGCTCCAGAAGCTATTGAAGTAATAAGTTATAATATGCCTGCTTTTAAAATGAGTGAAGTATTAGTATATTTTGCGGCATATAAAAAGCATATTGGATTTTATCCAACTCCTGATGCTATAACTGAATTTAAGGATGAATTAGCACCTTATAAATCATCAAAAGGGGCAGTTCAGTTTCCTTTGGATAAACCATTACCTTTAGATTTAATTAGAAGAATGGTCAAATATAGAATCGATACAACTAACAAATAAAATACTCTACTTCATTTTAAAGAAAATATATAATATTTAAATTCCTGTAAAGCAGGAGTTTTTTTATATCTATATTATTACATCTTAAAATTATATGTTATAATTTAGACAGTAGTATAACGGGAGAAAAATATGAAAGAAATTTGGTTAGCAGGTGGTTGTTTTTGGGGAGTAGAAGAATACTTTTCAAGAATTAAGGGTGTTGTAAAAACGGAAGTAGGATATGCTAATGGTAATGCTGACAATACCAATTATCAAATTATTAGTAAAACAAATCATGCAGAAGTAGTGTATCTTTTATATGATGAAAATGTAATTAAGCTAAATGAAATTTTAGATTATTATTTTAATATAATTGATCCTACTTCTATTAATAGACAAGGTAATGATACTGGCCTACAATATAGAACAGGGATATATTATAAAGATGAAAATGATTTATGTATTATTAAAGATAGGTTAGCAATTGAACAATTAAAATATAATAAAAAAATAGTTGTTGAAGTAAATAAGATTAACAACTATGTTAAAGCAGAAGATTATCATCAGAAATATTTAAAGAAAAATCCTAATGGATATTGTCATATAGACTTACAAAGTATGCCTATTAATCAAAATAAATATATTAAACCAAGTGAGGAAGAAGTTAAACAAAAGTTAACTAATATTCAGTATGAAGTTACACAAAATAATGCTACAGAGAAATCATTTGAAAATGAATACTGGAATCATTTTGAAAAAGGAATATATGTAGATGTTGTTACAGGAGAACCATTATTTCTATCTTCAGATAAATTTAATTCAAACTGTGGATGGCCAAGTTTTACTAAGCCGTTAGGTAAAGAGATAATTGATACTAAAAAAGATTATAGCTTAAATATGAAAAGAGAAGAAGTTAGAAGTAAAATAGGAAACAGTCATTTAGGTCATGTTTTTAAAGATGGACCATTATTAAAGGGTGGTTTAAGATATTGTATCAATAGTGCGTCTTTAAGATTTATACCTCTTTCAGAGATGAATGAAGAAGGTTACGGACAGTATATTAGTAGAATTAAATAGTTTAGAGTAAATAGTAATTATGGAAGTGCTGAGGTAGTATTATGAAAAAAGGATTTACATTAATTGAGTTACTTGCGGTTATATTGATAATAGGAATTATTGCGTTAATTGCTATACCTATTGTTAGTAAAATAGTAAGAGAAAGTAAGATTTCATCATTTAAAAGTGATGCCTCTGTCGTTATAAAGACTATTGAATTAAATAGTTTAAAAGAAGGTAATGTTATAGAGACAAAAGAGGATCTTAAGAAAATAGGTATAAAGTCAGATAGTTATGAATTTATAAACATTGAAAAATCAAACGGTGAATTATATTTAGAAATGGTTGGAAAAAATCAGTGGAATGGTTATGTAGCTTGTGGAACTTATGACGATATAAAAGTAGTAAAAAGTTTAGATGAATGCAAAATTATTACACCTAGTCTAATCTTACATTTGCCGATGGAAGGAAATGGAGATGATATTAGCGGGAATAATAATAATGGAATAGTACTAGGTGCTTCTATTGTAGATGGAAAGTATGGAAAAGCATACAGTTTTGATGGAATAGATGATTATATAAGAATACCTCTTGTACTAACTAATAATGAGTTTAGCGTAAGCGCTTGGATATACCATACTGAGTATACTCAAGATGGTGATGCTATCATCGGTAATTCTTCTTGGAATACTTGGTTTACAAAAGGGTTTGTTATTAGATTTTGGAAATCAAATACAACTTTAAGATTTACTTTTGGAAATTCTACTTCTGGTGGTCTTATAACTACAAATGTTCCAATGCGTGCGTGGACACATGTTGCTGCTACTTACGATGGAAAAACGTATAAAGCTTATGTTGATGGAAATCTAATTACATCACAAGATACTGCTTATTCTATACCAACTAATACAATTAGAATAGGAAGCGACTTTACTAATTCGGGTGATGTTAATTTTAATGGTATTATTGATGATGTGCAGATTTTTAGTAAAGCATTAGAAATAGAAGATATTAAAAGAATTATGAATAATCTTAGCCCTTTAAATGGTTAGGGAATATAAACATATAAAAACTGTGATAATAATGTGAATAACAGTTTTTTTGTAAAGTTTTTTCTATAAGGATACTTAATAGTAGTCACACTATATAAATAGCATAAAGTGTGCTATAATTCAGATAGTAATAAAATATGAAGGATTGGTGATACTATGAATGGAGTTTGGACTTCATTAGATGAAAAGAATAGTTATATTGTAAGACAGAACATTTGTATTTATAATAAAGATTTAATAGTGGATAAAATAAGTACTATAACTAAAAATGCCCCACTTCCAAATATTGAAAAAATATCTGCCGAAAAAATTTATGATTTAGAGGATGAATTTAAAAAACAAGGTATGGAATTATTTAACCCACTTGGAAATATTGCCAGAACAATACGTGAAGATTTAATGAATATTTCTTTTGATGCATCAAAAGAAATAGAAAAAATAACTGATGCGTTATCTTTAACATATCCAGGTTTTATGACTTCTTCAAAAATATTTATGGATAGACTATATATTATTTTAACTAAAAAGTATATTGAATTATGTAATCAAGTTCAAAATTATAATATAAAAGATAATTTACGTCGTGTTATATTTGAATACTTTAGAGACAGTAGATATTGGATTTTTACTCCTGGTAGTTATACCCATGCTTGGGAACAACAAAAAAAAGAACTAGTGCAGTTAGGATATGAATCTTTTATAAAACAAAATGAATCTAAAATTTTAAGATTGATTAAAATGCAAGAAAAAAAATCAAAAGAGTTTGAATTAAATGAATATAAAAATGGTAAAAGAAAACTAACTGATGAAGAACTAGGAATTGAGCTTGAAAGGCTTTCAAAGAAAAAAGAAGCTTTAGACGAAGAATATTCTGATGAAAAAATATTAAATGAGATTGATTTGATCAAAAAAGAATTAGCAGACTTTGAAGAAAAATCAGCTGAAGAAGAATCAATGACTAGGTAATCTATTAAAATATAATATAGGTGAAGATATGAAAAAATTAAGAAAAATGTTAGGTAAATATGATGATGAGCATATAATAAATTTAATGAAATTAATTGAAACACAAAGTAAGGAAACAATTGCTAAGTGGTGTATGGATTATGCAGAAGAATTTATTTTGCCAATATATGAAAAGTATTATCCTAATGATAATAGACCAAAGATGGCACTAGATGCATCTCGTGATTGGTTTAAAGGTTTAAAGAAGTTACCCGAAGTAAAAGATATTATTTTGAATTCATGTCATCAAGCAGCACGCGAAGCAGATGAAGAACCCGCAGCACAAGCGGCAGCTAGAACTCTTGGTCAAGCAGCAGCTTGTTTCCATACACCAACTCATTCTTTAGGATTAGCATTTTATGGAGGTGCGGCTGTAGCATATGATAAACTTGGCCTAGATGCATCTGAAGAAGAATACAATAAAGTTGCATATAAAGAAGTAATTAAAATGACTGAGGCACTTAAAAAAGTAGCTGTTGAAAATGAACCAAACAAAGCTAAAATAAAATGGTATTGCTAGAAAAATAAAAAACAAAAAAACAGTCAAACGACTGCTTTTTTTATTAATTACATTTTTACAATTTCCGAAATATTATTTATATTCTTTATACAGGTATCCTACTCACTTTATTACTTTATTAGTTCCATACGTATTTTATATTATATATTTTATAATCAATAATCTAAAACTTTAACAGTACATCGGTACTATTTCGCTTCAGTTAAATGATTATAGCATACTATTTAATTAAAAGCAAATGCAACCTGCTTAACTATTAAATATTTCTATTTTTATAGTTATATATACTGAATATAGTATAATTGATATAGGTGGTTGTATGGTAATAGGAATAGATATAGATGACACAATAACTAATTCAAGTGAATTAATAATAGAATATGCTAAAAAGTATTTTAAAACAAATGAAAGAGATACGATAAATAATATTTTAAATGTACCAAAGATTGAAGGCGAAGTGCTTACATTTTATTCTAAGTATTTATCCGAAATGGCTCAGAGATATACTGTAAAAGATAATGTTGTTGAAGTAATAAAACGACTAAGAGAAAAAGGATATAAGATTGTTATTATTACTGCAAGAGGTCATACGGTAATACAAGATAATTTAGAACTTATTACAACAAATTATTTTAAAAAACATGGTATTGAAGTGGATGAAATAATTTTTAAAACTAAGAATAAAAAAGAAATCTGCATAGAGAAAAATATTAAGATAATGGTTGATGACTCCATCAGTGTATTAGAATCTTTGAAGGATACAAAAACAACTCCAGTTTTATTTAATTCAGTTTTTAATGAGGATATTAGTACTGATATTAAAAGAGTTGATAACTGGTTAGAACTAGAAAAATATATAAGTATTTTAGAAATGAATTAAAAAACACTTATTAGAGAATTATAGTTTGCAAATAATAATTTATAAGAAATTTATAATTATATTATTTGTTCTATTTTCTTTAATAAGTTTTTTTGTAAGAAAATACACAAACTTTGCTTTATGGTTATATTAAATTTATTTAACATATGTTATAATTATACTTATAATAGGACAAGTATATTGGAGGAGTAAAATGAAGGTATATTTAGCGGATGATAAAAGAATAATTAAATATAATTTACCAACAAAAATTGAAGAGTATTTTTTAGTTACATATAAAGATATTGATGGTCTTGAAGATCATACGATTACAATTGAAGCTGAAAATGGAAATTGGAAATTAAAAAGTAATGGCGATGTAAATATAATAAGTAGTCAAGGAATATCATATGAAAGTATTCTAACTGATTATTGTTATTCTTACTTAAAAATTAATAATCAAAAAGACAATATTATTTTATTTACAACTCCAACTCAAGAACAAAGGTTATATAAAATTGACTATACAAATTTAACTAAAATAACAATCGGAAATTCTCCAAAAAATCAAATTAATTATAAACATGATCTTGTTAATGAAGTTCATGCAGAAATAGAATTGATTAATGGTATATGGTATATAAAAGAAGCTGCAAACATCAAAACTGGTATTTACTTAAATAGTAGAAGAATTACAAATTCTAAACTAAAATATGGTGATGTTGTTTTTATTGCGGGATTAAGAATAATATGGATGAAGAACTTTATTGAAATAAATAATCCAAATAAAGTTCTAGCAGTAACTGGAATGAACCCTTACGGTTTACTTGCTAATGCTGATAATCATGTAGAGCCATTATCAGATGAAGAAAGTAATATTGATTTATATAGTGAAAATGATTATTTCTATCATACTCCAAGAATGAAGGAAAAGATGGAAAATCAAGAAGTAGTAATTGATCCACCACCAGGGCAAGATATTAAAGATGAAGTACCATTCATTTTAACAATGGGTTCAACTTTTACAATGGCTGCTTCTTCTTTTGTCACAGGATTTTTGTTATATGATAATTTATCTTCCGGAAGAAAAACTGTATTTCAATCGATACCACAGATAGTTATGCTTTCAGCAATGCTTTTAGGAAGTATTCTATTACCTAAATTATTAAGGTCATATAATAAGAAAAAAAGAATTAAAAGAGAAAAAGAAAGACAAGAAAAATATAGTATTTATCTGCATACAAAGGAAGATAAAATTATGCAGATAATCAAACATCAAATGCAAATACTATTTGATAATAATGATTCAGCTTTGCAATGCAGCGATATTATATTAAAGCGTAAACAAAAAATTTGGGGAAGAGAACAAAACGATGATGACTTTTTAACCGTTCGTTTAGGATTAGGTGATATTGCTTCAAAAATTGATGTTTCTGCTCCAGTTGAACATTTTACTTTGGATATAGATAACTTATTTGAAAATGTTTATAAAGTGGTAGAATCTTCAAAAATGCTTAAGGATGTGCCAATTACATATTCATTTATAGAAAAACCACTTACTGCCATGGTATTTAATTGCTCTTATAAAGAAGATTATATAAATGGTATAATAACACAACTTATTGCTTTACATAGTGGAGCAGATTTGAAAATTGTTGTTTTAACAGACTCGGTTAATGCTGAAAAATGGGAATATATGAAAATACTTCCACATTGCTGGAGTGATGATCGTTCTATACGTTTCTTTGGAACAAACATTGAAGAGTATAATGAAATATCAAATTATATTAATAATGAATTTAAAAATAGAAAAGAAAAATTTGCTAATCAAAATCAAAAAAGTAGTGATGAGGAAGAAATTGACCGTAAAGATGGATATAAAAATTTTTCTCCATATTTTCTAGTAATTACGGATAATTATCGAAAGGCAAAAAGTGCTCAGTTTTTAACTGATTTCCTAAAAGTAAAAGAAAATCTTGGATTTTCAATAATTACCATTGCTGATAATATGAAAAATTTACCAAATAATTGTGAAAATTTTATTGAAATAGGTGAAAAAACAAGTTGTATCTTAAATAAGGAACTAAGTACTGAATCACAACAAGTATTTACTAATGAGCATATTACAGGTTTAGATATGGAAATGCTTAGTACAAAAGTTGCTAATATACCACTTATGCCAAAAGATGGACTATATGTCTTCCCTAATTCATTATCATTTTTGGATATGTTAAGTGTCTCTAAAATAGAGCAATTAAATATTCTTAATAGATGGCAAGTAAATAGTCCAGTAACATCATTATCTACTACAATTGGTGTTCATTCAAATGGTGAACCTTTTAAACTAGATTTACATGAAAAGTTTCATGGACCACACGGTTTAATTGCGGGTTCAACTGGTAGTGGTAAATCAGAATTTATTATTACTTATATCTTATCAATGGCAGTTAATTATCATCCCTATGAAGTTCAATTTGTTTTGATTGATTATAAGGGTGGTGGGCTTGCTGGTGCTTTTGAAAATAAAGAAACCGGAGTAAGAATACCACATTTAATAGGTACAATTACCAATCTTGATACAAGTGAAATGAATAGAACTTTAGTTTCTATTGAAAGTGAACTAAAAAGACGTCAAGTTGTATTTAATACTGCCAGAGATGCTTTAGGAGAAAGTACTATTGATATTTATAAATATCAAAGATTATACCGTGAAGGTTTAGTAAAAGAACCAATGGCTCATTTATTTATAATAAGTGATGAGTTTGCAGAATTAAAATCACAACAACCAGATTTTATGGCACAACTTATAAGTACCGCAAGAATAGGTCGTTCACTTGGTGTCCATTTAGTTCTTGCTACACAAAAACCAAGTGGTGTAGTTAATGATCAAATATGGAGTAATGCTAAATTCAAGGTTTGTTTAAAAGTTCAAGACCGTGGAGATAGTATGGAAATGCTAAAAAAACCAGATGCAGCTAGTCTTAAAGAGGCTGGACGTTTCTATTTACAGGTAGGATATGATGATTACTTCGATATTGGACAGTCAGGATGGGGTGGAGCTAAGTACATACCATCAAATAAAATAATAAAAAGAAGTGATGATTCATTAAGCTTTGTAAATAATATTGGTTATGTATTTAAAACAGTAAATGAAGCTGTAAAAAAAGAAGTAACTACTGCTACTGGTGATCAATTAACTAATCTTGTAAAATATATTTCTGATTTAAGTGAAAAAGAAGCACTTAAAACAAAAAAATTATGGCTTGATAAAATTCCTCCAGTAATACTTATTAATGATGTAAGAAAGAAGTATAATTATAATCCAGTTCAATATCAAATCACTCCTGTAATTGGTGAGTATGATAACCCATCTGCCCAAGAACAAGGTATATTAAAGTTAGATTTAACAAATAAAGGTAACACTTTAATATATGGTCAAAGTGGTAGTGGTAAAGAAAATTTATTATCTACAATAATATGGTCTATAATGACAGAACATACACCAGCCGAAGTAAACATGTATATTATTGATTGTGGAGCAGAAACTTTAAAGATGTTCTATAAAATTCCACATGTTGGTGAAATAGCAACTGTCGATGAAGCAGAAAAGATAATAGATATAATTAAGATGATTGGTGAAGAAATGGAAAGCCGTAAGGATTTATTTGCTGATTATGCTGGTAGTTATTTAAATTATCTTCAAAATAGTGGAAAGAAATTACCACTTATTACAGTAGTCATTAATAATTATGAAATGTTTTCTGAGACTTATAATAAAATAACTGAAGGAATCCAGCCTATCTATCGAGACTGTCATAAGTATGGAATTGTATTTATAATTTCAGCTACTACAACAAGTTCAGTTCGAGTTAGGATGGCGCAAAACTTTGAAAACAAGATTTGCTTACAATTACCAAATGATAGTGATTATAGGTCTATACTAAATTGTCCAAAAGGATTATTTCCATATAAGACATTTGGTAGAGGAATAGCTAGTTATGAAGATGCTGGATATGAATTTCAAACTGCAAATATATGTGATTTGAAAGATTTAAATAATACAATAAAGGCAGTAGCTGAAAAATTAAATTCATATTATAAAGATAGAGCAAAAAAAATATTAAGTATACCTGCGGTTGTTAATTTATCAGAAATAAAAGAAAACTTAACAACAATTGATAAACTTCCGCTTGGATATAATATGGAAAATAAGGAGATAGCATTTTATAATTTCACTGATAAGAAAATTAATTTAATATTATCTAATGATATGGGTGAAAAGATAGAATTCATTTATGCAGTAATTTCTGAACTTTTAATGACAAATAGCAATGTTGTTATTATAGATTTTGCTAATGGAATTGAAACAAAGTTTGCTGGGGCAAAACATTTTGATGAAAACTTTGATGATGCTTTCATAAAGATTGCAGAGGAATTAAAAAATGAAAAAACTTCTACAAGAAAGAATTTCTATATATTCTTAGGTATAGGTGATTATAAGAGTAGGCTATCTGATTTAGGTAAGCAGGTGGCAAATGATATCTTTAATAATGTATCACTACTTGAAAATAGTTATATTTTGTTTGTAGATAATTATTCTTCTTATAAAAAACTTGCTGCAGAAACATGGTTCCAAGTTAAAATTGATAACTCATGTGGTATATGGCTTGGTGATGGAGTAGGTTCACAAGTGGCAATTAATGCTTCTAATATTACAATGGAAGATAGGAAATTAGATTTTGCATATATGGGATTTGTAATCAACAATTCTAAAAGAACAATAATTAAATGTGTTGTTGATGATGGAATAAAGGAGGAACCTATAGATGAAAAATAAAGTATTAATTAAGCTATTAATTCCTGAAATAGATGAAGTTTATGATATCTATATACCAGTAAACAAACGAATAGGAAGCACAATTCTTCTTATTAATAAAGCTGTGTCAGAAATATCCAGTGGGCAATATTTATGCAGTGATGAATATTCATTATATAATAGAGAAACTGGAGATAAATATGATTCAAAATTAGTTGTTAGGGATACCGATATAAAAAATGGTACTAACTTAATTTTAATATAAAGGACTAATGTCCTTTTTATTTTGACAAAAATGGCAAAATGTAGTACTATACAACACAAGAAAAAGGGGGATTTTAAAGTGGTGAAAAAATTAAAAATATATAACGGTTCGAAAGTATTAAGCAAAGCAAAACTTATAAAGAAAAAAGTTATCTTATCTATACTTGTGATAAGCTGTACTGCTCTTATGTATGCATGTTCTGGTAAACAGAATCAGTATTCTGACATTAAAACAAGTTTTGAAACAACATATACATATGAAAATAATACTACTAATTCAAATAGTATAAACAATACCGAAGTAGTAGTAGATAATAATATTTCTGATTCTGATGAGGTAGTTTATGGTGAAGTAGAAAAAGATTATGTAACCATAAATGAAAAGAGCTTAATTGGTTTTGATAATTACTTAAATAGTATTGATACTAAGTATGATTACAGTGAACTTTTTAATACTAAAGCAGCTTTAGATAGATATGAAACAAATAAGTATGATATTAATATTACCCATAGTTCTGATTTATTAAGGGGTAGTAGTAATATTGATTCAAATAAATTATACTCTGTTGTAAAAGAAAATAATGAAACTTACTTAGAGAAACATTCTTCTTCTATGTATAAAGAACTATCTAAAAAAGAAGTTCAAAGAATATGTGAAATAGTAGCTGAAACAATAAATGCATTTATAAAAACCAATCCGGAAATTGATTTAAACGAGTTGTCTTGTAATTTGGGGAATTTAAAAATATTTAGTAAAAATTCTGGTTCTAATGCTTTTATAAGTGTTGATAACTGTCTAGTTGTTTCTCCACATATGTTAAATATTTTAGAAAAAATGAATAAAAATACTGACGCATACAAAGAGACTATAATGCATGAAGCAGTTCATATTATTCAAAGATCTTGTGATGATGATGAAAAGAATAATCCTGGCAAAAATATTGGTATTTCATATAAATGGGTGGATTTTGATGTTAACCCATTAGATTTTAACTGGTTCTATGAGGCATCAGCTGAAAAATGCCGAGTTAATCTAACAAAAAGTGAACCGCTTGTATACCAAAATATGATTAATTATTTAGAAAGTTTAAGTTTTTCTACAATTCTTAACGATAAGGTTAGTGTAAATCAAACAGAAAATCTAAATCTTCAAAAAAATCTTGATAAACTATTTGAACAGTTTAATTGTAAAACGGAAAAGGAAAAAATAGAAATTATAAATATGATGATGAGCATAAATATAATTCAAGCTGAACCAAATGATTTTGAAGCTAAGTATCAGACGATATATGGTAAGGATTTAACAAATGATGTTGATTTATATGGTCAGTTGAAATGCGTAATTAAACCAGAAGTAATGGAAACTTTAACAAAAGTATTTTATAGAAATCTTGCTAATGAGATTGCTAGTAACATGATGACTCTTCAAGATAGCTTTTTCTTAATTAAAACATTTGAAAATGATATAAATAGTCATATAAAATATAGTGATGATTCATATAGTATATCTAATGAAACATTTATAAAAAATTACGTTGCAATTCAGGATGAGTTCTTTTATATGTTATCTTTAAATGGTGATTATTCTCAAACTGATATAGAAAGTAAGTTTAATAATTATAAATCTGTTGTAACTAACAAAACAGGAGCAAAAGAGAATAATTACTCATTGGTGTGGATAAGTGATAGTAAAGCCGAATATTTAGAGGACTATTCTAAAAAAATGGAAATATATTCAAGCGAAAGTATTAGATCTTATAATGAAAAATTATATGGTAATAGCAAATCATTAAAAAAATAAACATAAAGTTTATTTTTTTTTGTAAACCTGTGGTCCTAAAAATAAAAAAACTTGATAAAATAAGACAAAAGTGTTATATTTATCGTAGTAGGGTAGAGTTTATGGAGTATATATCCTATTATAATAGATCATTAAGGAGGAAAAAGATGTCAACATTTGCATTTGAAAATGTTTCTAGTCCTAATTCAAAGGGCATTAATGAAGAGAAACTTGATAAGCTAGTTATTGAAATATATGATTATGCGGATAAAATTAAGTTACTCTTAAATGAGGTTGATGATTTAGCTACTAGTACAAATAATTTCTTTATTTGCGATAGTGGTACTGATTTTAGAAACAAATTTAATTCTCTTAAGACAAATTTTTCTATTGTTAATGGTAGTATTATAAGCTACGCTGAAGACTTAGTTAATGCTAAAATTAATTTTCAAAAAATTGATAGTGATTTAAGCATTAAAACAAAGGAAGAAGCCAAGAAGGTCATTGATTCAAGTATAGGTCAATACCAAGAAAAAAGATAATATAGGAGGTAAATATGGCAGATTTCAATGAGCTAACTGTTGGATATAGCATAACTGGTGCAGAAGAATATATCCAAAATCTAAACGCAAAGGCAATCGATGAAACAAAAGACATTATTAGAGGAGAAAGATTCACTGCTGTTAAAACAGCAATGGAAGCAGGTTGGGTTGGACAATCAGAAATTAATTTTATGGCAAAATTAAAAAATGGTTCAGAACAATTATGTGATTCTTTAGACGAGATTAGAAGAGCATTAAATGATATGATGAGTTCAATTGAAGAAGAAATGGCAATGCGCGACAAGAAAATTGTTGACGAAATTATGTAATTAGGAATAGGAGGTATAAAATATGGGATGGAAAACTGATGTACAATCTGTTGTTTTTGAAGCTTCAGATGCAGCAAAAAATGCTGTTGGTGATTTCACTAGTTTTATGGAAGCAAAAATAGGTTCATTTAAAGCGGCTATAGGTTCGCTAGTTACAGGAAGTAGTTATATTGGTATAAATGGACAAAAAATACCAGAAATGCGTAATGCAATTAGAGAGTATGTTCTTGCAATACAAACACATTTAGATAAAGTTGTTGAGGATGCAAGTACTGCTAATGCATTTCATGGAGAATATGCAAAAGCTATTACTGACTATGTAACAGCTGTAAAAAAAGTATGCCAAGATTATACTAGTACTTTATTAGAATTTAGTGATAATTTAGATGCAATAGCACAAATTTATCATTCTAAAGATACTGAATTTGCAAGTAACATTAGTTCTACTGCAAACGAAGCTAGTAGTTCAACAACTTCATATTCAGAACAACGTGCTAATACAACATATGGAAATACAACTGTTAGATAATACAGCACAAAAAGTTTATGGATAGATTATCAGAATTACAAAATGAATTAAATAATTATTACAACTTAAAAAATTCTGTTGAATCCATTATTATTCCTTTAAATAAAGCTATTGATGCAATAGAAATTGCTTCCAATAAAATAGGAGAAAACTATTTAATTGATTCTAATCCAGCGGATTTAAATAAGGTTATTGCAGATAAAGAAAGTTTAATTGAAAAAAAGAGCTTCTTAATATCTACAGTAAATCCTGCAATTGATATTCAAATTGCGAGAATTAAAAGAGAAATAGAAGCTGAGATAGAACGTAGAAGACAAGAAGCTATTGCTGCTTTAGCCACTAAAATCATGTAATTTGGAGGTATTATGGCAAATATTAATGTTGACACAACCAAAATGCGTGAATGTGGTGAAGATATAATGGAATTGTCAAATGAACTTGGAGAGAACTTTGAACAGCTATTTACAAGATTAGCAAATATGTCTTCAAAAACCTTTGAGTGGGTAGGAAATAGTGCTAATACTTTCGCTATGAAAGCTAATATTGAAAAAAGTGACTATGTTAAATTAAAGAATAATATTTATAGGTTTGGTAAACATTTAGTTGAAAGTGCTGATTCTATAGATGAAACAATTAAGAAAAGTAGGTATTCAGATTAATATGGCAAAATTGTATTTTAATAATAGTAATTTAAACAAAGATGTAAAACCAAGTATTACTTCAACAGTAGAATATTTAAGTAAAGTTATAATTGATTCAAATTCTTTAGTTATTCCAGGTAGTTTTGAATATGCAAGAGAACTTAAAGATTTCAGTTATAATATTAAAAAAATAAAAGATGAGCTTATTAAAATAAACGAATGGATTGATTTCTCAAATCGAAATTATGATAACACCATGAATGAAATAGATGATGGTTTAAAGCAAATCGATAACTTAGAAATAAAAGCGAGAGAAAAATTAGTTAGTTAAAGATGAGTATTCATCTTTTTTATTGAAATTTATTTATTATTAATATATAATGATAATATAAGAATAGTGGGTAGGGTATATTATGGATAAAAAAAATTTTCCTATTGGTACAGTTTGTGATGTTAGAGGTAATGCAAAAAAAATAATGATAATCGGGTTTGTCGCTGTAGGATATGATAACGATTTGGTAAGACATGATTATTATGGATGTCCATATCCGCAAGGTGTTAGCGGTATCAGTAACATAATTATGTTTGATGCAGTTGATATTGAGAATATTTATTTTACTGGTTATGAAACAGCAGAAAGTGAATTGTTGTTAAATAAAATAGCTGGTTTTAATCTTAAAATTGAAGAAGTATCAAGCGGTTCAAATATAAATAATGATGAGCAAGATATTGTAGTCCCTGTAGTAGAGATTAAAAAACCAATTGTTTCAAATGGATTTATATTTGATGAAGATGGTTACATAATAAAAGAGGATCCAGAAAAATTAAAAAATCCTTTTGTACAAAACAATGCTCCTAAAATAGAAGAAACGGTAAAAGAAAACAAATGGGATATATTTAAAAATCTTAAATTTGATGAAAACGGTATTGTTATAGCTGATGGTAGTGAAACTAATATAACTGAAGAGATGGAAGAACCAGTAGTAATACCTGAACATCATGAGGAAATATTAAATGAGGTTCCAGTTACTTCAATACCAAATAATTTTAATAATATAAAATTTGATGAAAATGGTACAGTTATAGCTGATGGAAATGAACCAAGTTTACAAGAAACCGTAACTGTTCCAAACAAATTTGGTGGAATTGAATTTGATGAAAATGCTACAGTTATAGCTGATGGTAGTGAACCAGGTTTACAAGAAACAGTAAATGTTCCAAACAAATTTAGTGGAATCAAATTTGATGAAAATGGTTTTATTGTTCAGGAATAGTAACATTATTGAAAGATAATAATGTAAATAAGATTTTAAAACTAACTATATTTTATAATATTGTTAGTTTTTTTATTGTGTAAATTAGAGAAAGTGATAACCTCGTTCTATTGAAAATTATTAATGTTTATGTTACGATATTATAATATGGTAGGTGTATGTTATGAAAAATAAAAAGGGTTTTACATTAATAGAATTATTAGCCGTAATTTTAATATTGGGTATAATAGCTTTGATTGCAATACCAATGATTATGAAATTGGTAGATGAAGCAAAAAAATCAGCATTTAAGGAATCATGCAATGCTGTTATAGCACAGGCAAGTAACGACTATGCAAAATCAGAATTAACTGGTGATGCATATGATGATTTAACTTTTAATATACAAAATGGTAAGTTTGTTGAAAAAGACGATCATGCAACTCTTAATATAAAAAAGAATCGTTTTGATTCAGGTAGTGTGTACGTTTTGAATGGAAATATAGCTCTTAATTTATGTAGTGGTAAATATTGCGCTACTAAGACATTAGGAAATGATGCTATTAATGTATTTAATAAAAAAGATAGCGATTTATATATAAAAGAATATGAAATTGGTGATTTAGTAATACTTAATGATGGTAGCTATTGGCGTGTTATTGGCAATGAAGAAGGTAATATAAAATTATTTTCAGAATATGTAATGAAACCAGAAAATGGTGTTTGGGTTCAAGATCATACCAACACATATCAAGTTGCTTTTGATGAGTTAAATAATAGAACTGTTGCAAATGGTAATACATATTGCACAAGTTCATTAGGTTGTAATGAATATGCTGCTAACGGAACTACTGTCATAAAAGATAGTACAATTAAAACGTATGCTGACGCGTATTTAGCTACATTAAAACAGAAAAATGTAGTTTCTTCAGATGCGAACATTAGATTAATTACTAATGATGAATTAGTTAGTCTTGGATGTACTATCGGTGAAAATAATACACCTGGTACTTGCTCAGGAGCACCTAGTTTTGTAGCAAATGGTTACTACTGGACAATGACACCTAGAAACATAGTAAATACACAGGATGTATGGTTTGCATACAATGGTGCTGACTTTAGTTATGACTGTGCTGATAGAGTTGGGTATGGATTTAAACCTGTTATTGAAATAAGTAGTTTAGGTGTATATAAAATTAATGAAATAACAAGAAATGATGAAACTAAGAATATGACAGTTGCAACGTGGATGTGGCAAGATAATGGACCAAATGATCCAATAATAGATCCAGTTGAAAGAAAATTAAAAATAAATTTATTAAAAGAACATGGTGTCAATACAATATATTTAGCTACTGAATATGGTAATATCTCAAAATATAAAGATTTTATTGCAGAAGCAAATTCTAAAGATATTAAAGTATATTCACTTACTGGTGATCCTGGATTTATTAATTCATGGTCTTATCAAACCGTAATAAATGGTAGGATGGATGAAATAGCGGCTTTCAATAAGGCGTTTACAGGTAAAGCTAGAATTGAAGGAATACATTATGATGTAGAATTTTATGGATTTGCTAGCTCTACTTTAGGTGGAGCAGGGATATGGATTGATGGAAATTCTGAAGAAGCCAAGAATCAACAAAGAAGAATTAGATTTATTACTTTTTGTAGAACAGCGTACGAATATGCGAAACAAATTGGAATCTATGTTGAACATGATATAACTCCTTATACAAATATGTTTTCATTCTATGATAATGATAGCAATGAAAAATTTATGTCTGATGAAGTATTAAAAGTAAGTGATAGTGTCACTTTAATGGCATACGGAAATAGTACTTATAATACACTTTATCCAATAAAGTTCACTGGTAATTTTAAATTCGGAGATAACACCTCAACAGATGTAGATAAGAGTTTTTTAGAAAAATTTAATATGTATGGAATTGATCTTATAATAGGTCAAGATTTAGAAATATTCAAAAATACTGCAGCTGAATTAGCAGCTGATCCATCACTTGGTCCTATTTATTTGCCTGAATATGAAAATTCAGAGACAGGAACTACTGATTATGCATTTACTGAATCTTTCGTTAGCAGAGTAATAGGTGACACAGAAGAAGAAATGAATAATCTGATATCACAAAACAAATATAATGTTGAATTTGGTTTTGCTTATCATGATTATCGTTATCTAGTAGAATTGATTGGGTCTTAGTAAATAAATATTATATAGAAAGAAAATACTTATATTAATTTATAAGTTTTTTTTTATCATAATTGTTTTGTTTTATTAGCGCATACTATATATGTACGTAATATTAAGGAGGTTTGTTAATATGAGTAAAGGAATTATGTCAGATAACTTAAAAGATAATATTGCACAAAAATTAGGAGTATATGATATAGTTAAAAACGAAGGTTGGGGCGCTGTATCATCTAGAGATTGTGGCAATATAGTTAAAATGGCAATCGAAATTGCAAACGGAAATTATAGATAAACGTACAAAAAGCGGAGAGAGATCTCTGCTTTTATTTGCTTTTTTTCGTATTGTAAAAATAATAATAATTTGGTTAATATTAAAAACATTTATATTATTTATTATATATAGTATAATTAATAAAGATAGGAGAACAAATATGAAAATAGGAATTATTGTTTATTCTCAAACAGGAAATACATATTCAGTAGCCATAAAGATTAAAGAGGCTCTTATAAAAAAAGGCCATAGTGTTGAGATTGATAAAATAGAAGCAATACGTGAAACAAAACAAAATGTTAATAATATTAAAATATCAAAAATGCCTGATGTAGAAAAATATGACGGACTTATTTTTGCGAGCTTCGTTGAAGCATTTTCTCTATGCCCAGTTATGGATACATACTTAAAGCAATTAAAATCTTTGAATAATAAAAAAATTGCGGTTTATGTAACACAGTTTTTTCCTTATCCTTGGATGGGCGGAAAACATGCTATTAAACAAATGAAAAAAAATCTTATATTAAAGGGCAATGCAATTACAGAAACAGGTATAGTAAACTGGAAAAATAAGAATCGTGAACAGATTATTCAAAAATTAGTTGAACAATTCACAATATATTTTAATAATAATTAATAATTTAGCTTATACAAGCACATAAAACTAAATAATGTGTAGTATATAGTGGTGATAATAATGGAACAAGCAAGTGATTATAAGGGAGTTTATGCAAATATTATTGGTAATGATATTGCTCCAGATTTAAAAGGTGTAATGTTTCTATTTCCGTATAATGGTGGTACCATAGTGGAAATAGAAGTAATTAATATGCCAAAAGATAACTCACATCCATATGCCTTACATATACACGAGGGTAATAGCTGTGATAATGCCAATTTTGATTCGGCAAAAGGGCATTACAATCCAACAAACCAACCTCATCCAATACACGCTGGTGATTTGCCACCACTATTTTCTAATGATGGATACAGTTACATGAGATTGTTTACAAACAGATTTACTCCGCAACAAGTGGTTGGTAGAACAGTTATAATTCATAATGGTTCTGATGATTTCAAAACACAACCATCAGGTGACAGTGGAGCTAAAATGGCATGTGGTTTAATTGTGGATTCAAATAATACAAGACAAGAATTATATTTTTAATAATCCCAAAGATATAAAAAACTCTCGTTATGTAAGAGTTTTTTTGTTTGAAAAAGAATTTCTTTAATATAAAATAAATAAAAGAGTAAAATAAAAGCATTAAATTTAGAGTTTAAGACTTTTAGACAATAAAAAAATAATAAATATTTTAATATATATAGTTTATAATTAAAAAAATAACTTCCTATAATAAACATAGTTATTTCTTTGATTTAAAATGATTTTTAATGTATAATAAATTTAAAGTATGGAAGAGGTATGCTTTATGAATAAAAAGATTAAAAGATTATTTAATAATTTTAAAGAAATTACAAGTTATTATGAATATTTAGTTGAAAAAACTAAAAAATTTGAATACGTTAGTGCCATCGATGAATGGGTAATTGACAACTATTTTTTGGTAGTAGAACATAAAAACAGCATCATGCCCATCAGAAAAGAAATTGCTAGAAAGTTAAAAAAATCTGATAAACTTTACTACATAATGAAAGATATGGCAGTAAAGAATAATTACAATTTAAGTTTTGAACAATTAGTTCAAGATCTAAATATATATCAAAAAGAACATGACGAATTTTTTATGCACGAAGATATAGAAATGATTCTTTCGCTTTTAACTATTATCTACATGGATAGACTTTCTGAAATATGTAGAGGAGAATATAAGAAATTTCAAGATAGAGATAAAGTAACAAAAATAATTGAAAAGAATAGGGATGCAAAATTTGATATATCTAATTTTTTTGATGTGGGATTAAATATAGATAGAGATACAAACTATATTTTCGAAATAAATAATCAATTAGCATCTTTTGGAGTAAAAGCAAATGAATTATTTAAAAAGTTAAATAGTATTCTTGAAACAAAAAACATAAGTATTAAAGATGTAATAAATGAAGAATACCAAAATAGAATAGAGACTAGTATCTTAGTATCAAATATATTTAATGATTTAAAAGAATTCTCTGAATTTAGTCAAGATGATATAAATAAAAACATAAGTAAATGTGAAAAAAATTTGTTTCAAGATGAAATATATCCAAAAATGACAAAAGAGACAAAAATATTATATCGTGGTCGAATATTCGCTTTAGCTAAAAAAAATAAAGTTGATGAAGTTGCATATACAGATGAACTATTAAAAAAAGCCAAAAGAGAAGGAAAACATATAGGTGAATATTTATTCGGTCAAGATAAAAATAGGTTAAAATCTTATTTATATATCGCAACTATATTTACATTGACCATATTATTAACTTTAATTTTATCTGACTTTTTTATATCCAATAAGGTAATTGGCTTTATTATTTTATTCATACCTGTTCGTCAATTAATAATACAATTATTAAATCAATTTTTGCTTAAGTTTTGTGAAACTAAGCCGTTGCCTAAAATGGATTTCAGTAAAGGAATTCCTGCTAATGAAGCAACAATGGTAGTTATACCAACAATAATAAATGACACAAAAAAAATAAAGAAAATGTTTGATAAACTAGAAACATATTATTTGGTAAACAAAACAAATAATTTATATTTTACTTTATTAGGTGATATTAAAGCATCTGATAAAGAAGTGATGCTTATTGACAAAGAGATAAGTAAATACGGTATTAAATACGCAAGTGATTTAAATACAAAATATAAAAAAGAACTTTTTCATTTTGTATATCGAAAAAGAATATATAATGAAAAAGAGAATTGTTATTTAGGTTATGAAAGAAAAAGAGGAGCACTTTTACATTTTAATAGATTATTATTAAAAAAACTAAGTGAAGAAGAACAAAAGAAATATTTTAATGTTCATACCTTTAAAGATTTTAATGTAAAAATCAAGTATGTAATAACACTAGATACAGATACACAACTAGTTTTAAATACTGCTCTTAATTTAGTAGGAGCAATGGCGCATCCTTTAAACAAGCCTGTATTTAATGCTAATGAAACAAGAGTAGTTGATGGATATGGAATATTACAGCCAAAAATTAATGTTGATATAGAAGCAACTTCAAAATCTCTATATTCTCAAATATTCGCTGGCATAGGTGGATTTGATACATATAACTCAACAGTACCTAATATTGGACAAGATTTATTTGGTGAAGGAAGTTTTGTTGGAAAAGGTATATATAACTTAGAAGTTTTTGATAAAATTCTATATAATAAATTTCCAGATAATTTAATATTAAGCCATGACTTAATTGAAGGAAATTATTTAAGATGTGGATTTGTATCTGATATAGAATTAATTGATGATTTCCCTTCTAAATTCTTAATAGATGTTACTAGACAACATAGATGGGCAAGAGGAGATACTCAAATTATTGAATGGCTTTTTCCTAAGGTAAGAAATAAACAAAATGAAAAAGTAAAAAATCCAATAAGTATTTTGGGAAAATGGAAAATTTTTGATAACATAGCGAGAATGTTTTTATATTTAGCCTTTTTACTAATTCAAATTTTTGCTTTAATAGATGGACTTGTAAATCCAGTCTGGTGGATGCTTTTTGTAATTATAGAAATATCATTACCAATAATTTTCTTTTTAAGAACAAAATTGTATGCGGAAAATAGAACTTATAAAATAATATATTATAAGAATCTTATGTTTGGTGGAAAATCCGTTATTTCCAGATCTTTTATAGTTTTAACGACTATTCCATATTACGCTAAAATGTATATGGATGCATTCTTTAAATCAATGTATAGACTATTAATTAGTAAGAAAAACCTTCTTAATTGGATAACAGCGGAAGAAGCAGAGAAAACTGTCAAATCAGATTTATTAAGTTATGTAAAAACTTTGTCATTGAATATTATTCTTGGCTTAATATTTATAGCTTATGCATTCTTTGTTAATTTTAATTATTTAATAGTACTTGTAGCATTAATTTATATCTCAGCTCCATTTATTTTGTATTATGTAAGTAAAGATATAATTCATAATAAAATAGATTTAGATGAACAACAATTAATAGATATAAAAGAAGTAGCTAGAAGAACTTGGAAGTTTTTTGAAGATCATTTAACACAAGAAAATAATTATTTAATACCCGATAATTATCAAGAAAATAGAGAACAAAAATTAGATAATAGAACTTCACCAACAAATATTGGATTTTCTATAGTTAGTATTATAAGTGCATACAAATTAGGGTTTATTGATAAGTTAAATGCAATAAGTCTTTTGGAAAAAATAATTACTACTGTTAAATCATTAGAAAAATGGAATGGTCATTTATATAATTGGTATAACATTAAGACTAAACAAAAAATATATCCACATTTTGTATCAACTGTTGATTCAGGTAATTTTGTTGCGTCTTTAATTGTACTAAAAGAATTTTTGAATGAAAAACTAGAATTTGATTTAGCTAAAGATGTGAGCAAATTAATTTCTAATACAAATTTCAAATGCTTATATATTGATAAGGATGTTTTTAGTATAGGTTATGATGCTAGTGATGCTAAATTATCAATTTATAATTATAACAATTTTGCTAGTGAAAGTAGATTAACTAGTTACATAGCTATTTCAAAGGGTGATGTACCTAATAAACATTGGTTTTGTTTAGATAAATCTTTAACTACTTATAATAAGTCAAAAGGGTTAATTTCTTGGTCAGGTACTTCTTTTGAATACTATATGCCTTTAATATTTATGAAAAATTATTCAAATACTTTACTAGATGAAAGCTATAAATTCGCATATATTTGCCAAAAGGGTTATGCTGAATCAGTAAGTAAAAAAATTCCTTGGGGTACATCGGAATCAGCTTTTGCTGAACTTGATAATTCGTTAAATTATAAATATAAAACCTTTTCAACACCATATTTAAAAGCTAAAGAAGATAAAGAAAATAGAATAGTACTATCACCATATTCTTCAATTATGGCTATGGAGTTATTTCCGGCTGAAGTTTATGAAAACATGGGTGAGTTCATGAAACTTGAAATGCTTAGTGATTATGGTTTTTATGAATCTTATGACTATGACAATAGAAATATAGTTAAAGCATATTTCTCACATCATCAAGGAATGATTTTAGCTAGTTTAACAAATTATTTAGAAAAAAATTTAATTAAAAATTATTTTCATAATGATGTTTTAATAAAAACATTTGAGATTTTAATGAAGGAAAAAGTTCAAATAAAAACTTCCATTAATCTTAAATTAGCTAAATATAAGAAATATGATTATGAAAAAGAGGTTATTGAAAATGATATTAGATCATTTGACAATATTTCAGATATGCCAGAAATATCTGTCTTATCTAATAAAAAATATTGTTTATTAATGAATGATAGGGGTAGTTCATTTTCAAGATATAGAAATCTACAATTAAATAGATACCGTAAAATAACTGAACAAGACTATGGAATGTTTATTTATATTAAAAATATTGATACTGGTAAGGTGTGGTCAAATACTTATGCACCTATTAATATAAAACCTGATAAATACGATGTTACTTTTGCAGCCGATAGAATTAAATATACACGTGAAGATAATGAAGTAACTACAAAGACAGAGATTATTGTTACTAAAGATCATCATGCTGAAATTAGAAAAATAACTTTTACTAATAACTCAGATGAAAATATAACTTTAGAATTAACAACATATACAGAGCCAATTTTATCAGAAAATGTGGATGATGTAAGTCATAGAGTATTTAACAATATGTTTTTAAGTAGTGAATATGATTCGGAAACCAATTCTTTAATAACACTTAGAAAAGATAAAGAAGGCAACAATATTAATAGTTATATGATTAATAGATTGGTAATAGAGAATCCATTAGAAGAATATCAATTTGAAACTGAAAGAGATAAATTTATTGGAAGAAATAGAAATACTAATAATCCAGAAGCACTAAATAGAAATCTATATAATGTAGCTGGAACTAATTTAGAACCAATAATGAGTTTAAGAAATAAGGTTTTAGTGGAAGCGAATGCAACTACAACTGTTTACTTTATAAATGGTTTTGGTAGAAGCAAAGAACAACTAATGGAAATAGTTAATAGTTATAGTAGTAAAAAAGCTATCAAAAAAGCCTTTGATGTGGCAACTTTAATGAGTGTTACTAACACTAAAAAATTAAACATTAAAGGTCATGACATGCGTTTATTTAATATAATGCTTAATTATTTATATCAAACAACAAATATTTCTATTAATGAAGAAAGAAAGCAATTATTAAGAGAAAATGCTTTAACTCAAAGTGGTTTATGGAAGTTTGGTGTGTCTGGTGATAGACCGATTATATTAATAGACATTCATGATATTTTGGATTTGACTTTTGTTAAAGAAATTTTAAAAGCATTTGAATATTACAAAAGTATATCTATTTTTGTTGATATTATTATAGTCAATAGTGAAAATGAGGAATACGCTAATATAATAAAAAAAGAAATAGACGATGAGTTATTTAGAATATATACTTTAAATGACTTTAAACGCACACCAGGTAGTGTAACAGTAATTCCATCGGAAAATATTAGTGCAGAAGAAATGTCTCTATTACGAATAGTTCCAAGATTATTATTTGATACTAATAATCACAGTTCTCTAAAAGAAAGTATTGACAATCTTCAAAAAATTAATAGATTTAATGATTATAAAATAGCAAAGACAGAAATTTCTAAACCAGAAAAAATAGATGAAAAAGAGTTTGACTTTTTCAATGGGTATGGCGGCTTTATAAATAATGGTACTGAATATAAGATAGTAAATAGAGATACGCCAAAACCTTGGATTAATGTAATAGCTAACAAAGAATTTGGAACAATAGTAACAAATAACGGATGTGGATTTACATATTGTTATAATAGTAACGAATATAAGATAACTTCTTGGACTAATGATACTGTTTTAAATGATAAATCTGAAGGTATAAGAATAAATGGTGAATTATTTGATCCGATGGCATGTATACATGGTTTTGGATATTCAGTATTGAAATCAAGTAGTGAAATATTAGATAAGCAATTAACTGAGTTTGTAGCGAATGATGATAATGTTAAAATTTATATTTTAAAGTTATCTAATAAAACAAAAAAAGAACAAGAATTGAATATTGATTTTTGGATTAATCCAATTTTTGGAGATTTTGAAGAAAAAACTAGTAGACATATACTTGCTGAAAATATTGAAGATGAAAACTATATAAAAATGAGAAATGTTTATAGTAATAATTATAGTGATGTTACAGTATTTATGTCATCCAGTGAAAAGATAGTAAAAGCTAATGTTAATGAAATACTTGTAAAATCAATTCGCACTAAATTAACTTTAAATCAAAATGAAGAAAGAGAAATAGTATTTACTTTAGGATGTAGTAGAAATCCAGATGATACAAAAAAATTAATAGATAAGTATAATGATATAAAATTATCTAAACAAGAATTAGAAATTGTTAAAGATAAATGGAAGAAAAATTTATCTATAATTAATGTTGAAACTCCAGATAAATCACTAGATTATATGTTAAATGGTTGGTACCTATATCAAGCTGTATCTTCTAGAATTATGGCAAAAGCTGGTTTCTATCAAGTAAGTGGTGCTTTTGGATATAGAGATCAATTACAAGATGCAACTAATATTGTTTATATTAATCCAGAACTAACTAAACAGCAAATAATAAGAAATGCTAAGCATCAATTTGAAACAGGTGATGTTCTTCATTGGTGGCATGAAAAGAATAAGTTTGGTTTAAGAAGTAGACATAAAGATGATCATTTATGGTTAGTATATGCAACTACAGAATATCTTAAAGCAACAAACGATTATAGTATTTTGGATATTAAAATACCTTTTGTAACAGGAGAAAGTTTAAAAGAAACAGATAAAGAAAAAGGAATATTATTTAATTATACTGAAGAAGAAAAAACACTTTTAGACCACTGTCTTTTATCTTTAAATTTATCAATAAATTCATTAGGAAAACATGGAATTCCACTTATGGGTGGAGGAGACTGGAACGACGGAATGAACAAAGTTGGTATAAAAGGAAAAGGAGAGAGTGTTTGGTTAGGTTTCTTCTTATATGACATAATAAATGAGTTTACAAATGTTATAAAAATATCTAATAAAAAATTTCCAATGAAAAAGTATGAATTATTTAATAAACTGTTGAAAGAATCCTTAAATAAAAATACATGGGATGGAAATTATTACATAAGAGCATTTTTTGATAATGGCAATAAACTGGGTTCTTCGCAAAATGAAGAATGTAAAATAGATTTAATATCACAAAGTTTTTCTATTTTAAGTGGAGTAGCTGAGAAAAGTAAAATTGATTCCATTATTTCTTCTGTTGAAAATAATTTAGTAGATAATGATAATAAAATAATTAAATTATTAACTCCAGCTTTTTCTCAATCTAAAGATGATCCAGGATATATTATGAACTATCCAAGAGGAATAAGAGAAAATGGCGGTCAATATACACATGCTACTGCTTGGTATATAATGTCTTTAATAAAAACAGGAAATAAAGACAAAGCTTATCAGTACTATCAAATGATTAATCCAATTAATAGAACTATGGATAAGCACGATGTTAATAAATATTGTACTGAACCATATGTTATTGCTGCTGATATATATTCTGCTAATAATTATCAAGGCCGTGGTGGTTGGACTTGGTATACAGGTAGTGCTGGATGGTTCTATCGTGTAGGTATGAGAGATATATTAGGATTTACTAAAGAAGGAACGAAACTATTTATTAAACCGAATGTTCCTAACAATTGGAAAAAATACAAAGTTACTTATAGATACATTGATACTGTTTATTTAATTGAAATAGATTTTTCTAAAAAAAATTCTATTATTATTGATAATAAAAAAATAGAACAAAACTATATTGAACTTGTTAATGATAAAATTGATCATTTTGTAATAGTTAATATAGACAATGAAGAAAAGTAATTTGATATTAAACTAAAAACTGTTGAATTCAACAGTTTTTTAATTTAAAAATAAAGTTATAGTGATAATTTTTGTACGATTATTGTTATTTCATTAAATTTTTTTAATATGTTATTATTTAATAAAAATATTTGTCATAATATAACTATTATGCTAAAATATTATTAGATATATAAGATATAAAAATCATATTATATATCTAAAAGGAGGATGCTATGAAATTTTTCAAATGTAATGTATGTGGGAATGTTGTAGAGTTGATTGTAAAAGGTGGCGGTACACTTGTTTGCTGTAACCAGTCAATGGAACTACTAGTGCCAAAAGAAAAAGAAGTAGGAAATGAAAAACATTTACCTGTAGCAACAATAGAAGGAAAAAAACTAACAGTAAAAGTAGGTAGTGTTGAACATCCAATGGAAGAGGCACATCATATAGAATTTATTGTTATTAAATATAATAACCATGTAGAAAGAAAAAATTTAAAGTATACTGATGATAAACCAGAAGCAGTTTTCACAATTGATGAATCTTTTGATGAAATAGAAATATATGAATATTGTAATTTACATGGTTTATGGAAAACTATATTTAAAAAATAATAAGTACATATAAATAAAAAAAGTAAGGAAGATTATAATACCTTTAAAGTAGATATTAAATAAAAAGCAGAAATGTTATAATTTATTTAATGAAACTTTGGAGGTATTTTTTTATGAATAAAAATAAAAAATGGACATTGAAAGAAAAAGAGAAA
>JAEWBI010000057.1 GCA_023391185.1 Bacillota bacterium
TTTTCTCTTTTTCTTTCAATGTCCATTTTTTATTTTTATTCATAAAAAAATACCTCCAAAGTTTCATTAAATAAATTATAACATTTCTGCTTTTTATTTAATATCTACTTTAAAGGTATTATAATCAATTTTCTCTTTTTTATTTTAGTAATATATTTTTTAATTGCAATCTGTTGCTTTTTTTATTTCTTCATTGAAATTGTAATTAACAATATCAGGCATATCAATACCATTTTCTCTTATATATATATTATGTTCTTCAATTTTTTCTAAACACCATTTAGTCAAGAATTCTGCTTCTTTGAAATGTGGCAAATATTTTAAAGCACTTATAACTAAGTGATATCTATCTAGCTTATTTTGAACACGCATATCAAAAGGAGTTGTTATAGTTCCTTCCTCATGGTAACCATGAACATGAATATTATTATTAACTCTTTTATAAACTAATTGATGAATTAAATTTGGATAACCATGAAAAGCAAAAATTATTGGTTTAGATATAGTAAACAGACGATTATATTCATCATCACTAAGTCCATGTGGATGTTGTTTATCAGATTGTAATTTCATTAAATCAACAACATTAATAACTCTTATTTTTATATTAGGAATATACTGTCTTAAAATAGTTGTTGCTCCTAGTATTTCTAATGTTGGAGTATCCCCACAACAAGCTAATATTAAATCAGGATTACCTTCATCGTTTGAAGCAAAATCGAATACGCCAATTCCTTTTTTACAATGTTGTGACGCTTCTTCAATTGACATCCATTGTTGTCTTGGATGTTTACTTGCGACAATAACGTTTATATAATTTTTACTTTTAATACAATGATCAAAACATGAAAGTAATGAATTTGTATCAAATGGTAAATATATTCTTATAATGTCAGCTTTTTTTGTAATTAAATGATTTAAAAAACCAGGATCTTGATGAGTAAAACCATTATGATCTTGTTGCCATACATGGCTTGTTAGAATGTAATTTAAGCTTGCTATCTCTTTTCGCCAAGGAAGTTGTTTAGTTACCTTTAACCATTTTGCATGCTGACTTGCCATTGAATCAACTATTCTAATAAAAGCCTCATAACAATGAAAGAAACCATGCCTTCCTGTTAAAATATAACCTTCTAGCCATCCTTGACACAAATGTTCTGAAAGCATCGAATCAATGATACGACCTTCATTATTTAAGTATTCATCTACAGAGCTAATTCTTTCTTGCCATTGTCTATCTGAGGTTTCAAACATATAATTTAAACGATTAGATAGTGCTTCATCAGGACCAAAAACTCTGAAATTATCAGGATTCATTTTTATTATATCCCTAACCATTTTGCCAAGTTCCATCATATCTTGACTAATAGTTACACCACGATCTACTTTGATTCCATAGTTTTGAAAATTAGGAACATTAAGTTCTTTTAATAACAATCCTCCATTAGAATATTCACTAAGTCCCATAGGTTTCTTTGGCTTAAGATAATCTAATCTTTTTATTAATTTTCCTTCTGAATCAAATAATTCTTCTGGTTTATAGCTTTTTAACCACTTTTCAAGCATTTTTAAATTCTCAGTATGTTCTTCATCTATTTGTAAAGGTATTTGATGTGATCTAAAAGAATTTTCTATCATCTTATTATCTACAATCTTAGGACCAGTCCAACCTTTAGGTGTCTTCAAAATTATCATTGGCCAAAGGATATTAAACCTTTTGCCTGCTCTTGCATTTTTCTGAATTTCTTTTATTTTTATTATACATTTATCGAGTGCCGTTGCCATCTTTTCATGCATAGGCATTAATTCTTTGCCTTCAACTATTATAGGTTCGTATCCGCAACCACGAAAAAAACTAATCATCTGTTTCTCTGGCATTCGACCAAAAATAGTAGGATTGCTTATTTTATACCCATTTAAATGCAAAATTGGTAAAACAGCCCCATCTTTTGAAGGATTGATAAATTTATTAGAATGCCATGAAGTGGCTAGCGGTCCTGTTTCAGCCTCGCCATCACCTACAACACATGCTACAATTAAATTTTTATTATCAAAAACAGCACCATAAGAATGAGCAAGAGAATATCCTAGTTCTCCTCCTTCATTAATGCTTCCAGGTGTTTCTGGAGCAGCATGACTTGATACTCCAAAAGGAAAACTAAACTGCTTAAAAAGTTTTTTTAGTCCTTCTTCGTTTTCTTCTATTTCAGGATATATTTTAGAGTAAGACCCCTCTAAATAAGTATGACTTACAAGAGCATTACCACCATGACCGGGACCAGAAACATATATCATATTTAAATCATATTTATTAATAATACGATTTAGATGAGTATATATAAAATTTTGTCCTGGAACTGTACCCCAGTGTCCAACTAATTTTTTCTTTATATCATCTAATTTTAGTTCTTCCTTTAATAAAGGGTTATTTAATAGATATAGTTGACCTACTGCAATATAATTACTAGCACGATAGTAAGCATCTATATCTTTTAGCATTTTCTTAGTTAATGTTTTCATATTAAGCCTCCAATTATACAGTAATATCATATCACAAATTTACTACTTATTTAAATTATATTATTAAAAATAGAAATTATATAATTAGAATCCTGTTTCAAATCTGTTCTTATTTTTCTCTATTTTTTCAAGACAACCAGCAATTATTTCTTGTTTATTACTATTTTCATAAACATATTTGTAATATTTCATAATTCCTCTTCTTAAATTTATCCTATTACTAAATCTTTGTACTCTTCTTTTGCCAACTTTTCTTTAGCATATGAGCAGATAGGTATAATCTTTTTATTATTTTGTCTAGCATATTCTACCACTTTTTCAAGCAGTAATGCCGCAATTCCTTGACCTCGTAATTTTTCACTTACATATGTATGGTCTATAGTTATATTGCCTTCATCAATAAAATGTATCTCAGCATCGGGGTTATCAATATTACCTATATAAAAACAATCTTTTCCTTCTTTAATCATAAAAATCCTTCCTTTATAAAACTTTTTATTTAACATACTTCATAATTAATTTTTAACAAAAGAACCTATTTCAATTAAGTTTCCCTCTGGATCAGAAATATAGCAAGTGCGTTGTCCCCATGGTTCTGTTACTGGTTCTAAAACTGGTAGAGCACCCTTTGAAATTACTTCTTCGACCTTTTTGTCTACTTCATTATAATTTTTTACACTTAGGCTGTTTCAAAATAATCATTTATATTTTTTACATAATTGAAATTCTTATTTGTCATTGCTTCAAGATCAGTTCTTCTGTATCAGTAACAAATATACCAGACTCACCTTATATTATATTCTTTTTAATTTTAATTTATTTATTTGACATATTCTCTTTAGCAAAACAACAAATTAACATTTTTGTCATTAATTTTTTTCGACATACATATCGTATAGTCTAACTTAAATTTTTGTTTTATTATATAAAACTCTGAAAATAGCAGTTTTTCTTTATTTTAACTATGCATAGCAATATCCTCTACTAAATAATAATAAATTTATAATGTTTATAAATTTCTTTTACCTTAACTTTCATATATATAACTCCTTATTTATTATCAAAGTTGTAATATTACAATGGAAATACTTTTCTATACATACTAAAAAGTTTGATTTTTATATCAATATGGCATCCTACCAAGAACATCAAAATTTTTTCTAAGGTTTTTTATAAAATAAATTTATAGTTTATTATTTTTTATTAATATATTATTTTTTATTAATATATTTTTTTTTATAAATTATAAAAAGTCCACATATTTTATCTTCTTTCTGATTACTATAATATATAATAAAATATAAAAAGCAGTCTCTATTGACCGCTTACTTCATTAAATACTAAAATTTGTTAATTATTCCTTCATCAAATTCGTAAATTATATCACAAAAATTTTCTATATCCTCTTTAATATGTGAAGCAATAAATATAATTTTATCATTTTTGATTTTTTTTAAGTGATCTCTAATTTTATTTGCTGTTTTATTCTCTATACCATTAAAAGGTTCATCAAAAATCATAAATTTAGGATTTTCCATTAAAACTTGAGCAATTCCTAGTTTTTGCTTCATCCCTAAAGAATATTTTTTATAATTTTTATCTTTATCTTCATATAAATTGACTATTTTTAAGGAATCTATAATATCATTATCAGTGATTTTATTTTGAATAGAAGCTAATAGTTTTAAATTTTCAAAACCAGTTAAATCCGGTAAAAATGAAGGATTTTCTATTAATGCTCTCATTGATGGTGGAAATCTTCCATTTAAGTTATAATTTTCTCCATCAATTTTAATTTCTCCTGATGTTGGATTATAAAATGAGCAAATCATTTTTAAAAAAACTGTTTTGCCAGAGCCATTTCTTCCAACAAATCCATAAATATTACCTTTATTAAAAGTTACACTTATATCATTTATTATTATATTATTATCAAATTCTTTAGTTACATTTTTAACATCTATCATTAATATCATCTTCTTTCTAGCAATTTATTTCTCTTTATTAAGTGGATAATAAGTATAAAAATAACAATTAATTCCATTATTAGAAATAAATACGAAATTTCAACAATATTTACTCCAATAAAAACATTTAAAAAAACAAATAATAACAATGAGAACATTTCTTTATAATTAGCGAACATTAATATTAAAAATAACGATTCAAGTAAAAAATATAGATATCCTTTCATTAAAATAATTATATAATTAAATATTTGTATATTAAACAAAATACTAAAAAATAAAATCTTTACTGCAAATAATACAAAAATAATAACTGCCAAGAATGTTAATTTATGCGCAATCCATTTGCTTATTTTAATTCTTAAAAAAATAAACTCTTTTTGATAATTCAAATCATTAAAAAATAATAAGTATGTAATATATATATAAGCGAATAAGGAAATCAAACAGATAATTATTGCAATAATATTATTAGTTTCTATTTCGATATTTAATGAAAAAATATTCAATATTGTATACTCATTTATATCTATATTAGATACCTTTAACAAAATTCCATATATTATAATTGGTACAAAATAAAAGAAAAATATTGATTTGAAATTTTTTTTGAAGGTTGCTAAATCGTTAATGATTAAAAATTTCATTTTATTTCACCATTTTTAACCTTGAAAATTGTAAATTTATATATGAATAATACTACAATGAAAGAAAATAGTATAAATTTAATAATTGTCACTAATTCAATAGTAAAACTAGAGTAATATTGCATTTTTAAATGATTCCAATATAACATTTGCATTACATTGCTAGTATCATCAACTTTTAATATATAAGATATCCCTAATGGAAATACACAAATTAAACCATTTATAATTAATGATATTTTACTGCCAAATAACTTCATAATAGATAAAAACAAATAAATTAAAAAAGTATATACTAACAAATGCTTAAAAATTATAAAAAGTGAATAAATTAAATTTGAAAAGCTGTAATTCATATATGAATAGATAGTAATATTATCTGCAAATAAATTTAAAAAAGTGAATAAAAATATAAGATTAACTGTAAAAATAATTAAATTGACAGTAAGAACATATTTTAATTGAAACCAGTAGTACTGTTTTTTTGATTTCATTCTTTGTATAACGTAATGCGAAGAATCGCAGTTAATCATAGTACTAATTGTGCATATTAAAAATATAACTGATAAAATTGCTGTATACATATTATTACAAACAATAGTTAAAAAAGCACTTATGAAATCTATATTTGGAGAATAAATTAACACCATTATAAAATTATATAAAGCTAATAAAGATATACATGATAGTATTTTACTTGTTTCTAAAAAATTTATTAAAATATTTTTATTCATTCGCAATCATAACACTTTCTTTATTTGAATAACTTTTGTTTATCATAAAAGCAGTTACTGAAAAAAATATAAAATTTATAAATAATAATAAAATCGGATATTTTATTCCATTCATAGACCAAAAAGATTGGAAATTAAAATATTCTACAAAACTAGTTATGTTTAAGATTCTTTTTAGTAAAATTTGTCCAATCACACCTTCACTAAATAACCACAAACACATATAAATTAAAAACGAGTATACTGTTGATAAGATAATATTATTATTTTTCTTTATCATTAAAAAGCCAATATTAATTATAAACATAAAATGTAAAATTGGTATAAGTAAATATATTATAATATTAAACCAAAAATTTTCAAAAAAGGTTAATTCTATAATATAGTCGTAGTTAGCCATCGAATATTTATAATCAAAATTACCAAAAATAACAAAGACTGTTAAGAACACCAAAACAGAAATTGCTGGTATTATTAGACCTAACAAATAAGTTCTTAATCTTTCTTTTTTTATAAAATTATAATAATCGGTTCTCAAATATATATTTTTTAAATATCCATTTTTAAAGTATTTACTGATATTTAATAAGGAACAAAATAAAATTAATAAAGGCAATAGAAAATGAATCATCTTAACACCTTTACCAAGCAACATAATTTCAAAAAAAATATAAGTAGCATCTGGTTTTTGTTCTGGATCAGTGAGTATTTTCCACTCACAATATTCTCTTTCATCACTTTCTTTATTTAATTCTAAAATTTGATTACATCTTATTATTTCATTTTTTGCATCTTCTATATTTATACTGTATTGTTTATTATAATTAAATATTAATGCAAAATAAAAAACCAATAATATAACAAACAACATAATAAATGACAAATATTTTTTGTTTTTTTTCATTTTAACCTCACAAAAATTTGAAAGAGGAATAAAAATTTAATAATTACATATTATAATACCATGTTCCCCAAAAAGGTGTATTAAAAAGCGTATCTCCTACTGTATTTAATTCAATAGTCCATTTGGTTTGAGCTTGGCTATCACTATTAAATATTGTATTTTGTCCTTCTGTTAGATTCATATATGCTAAAGTTGTAGAATTAGATTTTATGAGTCTAGCTTTTAAATTTCTGTCCATTCTTAATGTATATACATATTGACTTGAAGAAGTATTTTTTGAATATTCTCCATCTTTATATGTGCCAATTCCTGGAACAGATATGTTATTATATGTCATATAGTATCCTGCCTTTACTCCAGATATAGATAAAATTATGCTTACTAAAAAGCAAATAGAAATAATTTTTAAGGTTTTCATTTTTACTCTCCATTCTTTTTAAATTTTAAATCCTCTTTCATCTATTGAAAAAAACCTGATACTACTTAGTTTATTTCAATTTAATAATAACATATCTAATTAAATATGGCAACCATAAAATAACTTCTATATGCTAAATTATGACTTAATTGGCTAGTTAATGAAACTGCCAATTTAAATCTTTTTCTATATTAAATATCATTTATATCATTATTTAAAAACAGCATATAAATATCTTCAACCATTTTACTTAATAAACCATTTTTACTTTCACTCATAATTACATCTTTCCTTATTTTTTGAACGTATAAATACAAATTGTTTTCTATTACTTAAAAAAAAAAATGCAATAAGCATTTTTTTTGTGATAACAAAATAATTTAACTGTTATTTTTTATAGAATGTTATTGTGTATCTACATACCATATCATATTAAACACTTATCTTAATTATATCTAAAAAAGCGTTTTAACAAACCATCGCTATTTTCATTAAAATATCCATACTTCTAAATGTTTGTAAACTTAATTAATTTTAAAATTTTTTGTGCCTAAGTAAAACCACACACTCAACATGATATGTATTTGGGAACATATCAAATGGTGTAATCTCAGTGACTTTATATTTATCACTAAACATTTTTAAATCTCTAGCTAAAGTTATAGGATCACATGATACATAAATTATTTCTTTAGGATTAATCTTTATAATGTCTTTTATGACTTCTTCATCTAATCCACTACGAGGTGGGTCTACTATTATTACATTTGCTTTATAATCTCCATGATTTAATAATTCTTTAGTATCTCCAGCAAAGAAATCAATATTCTTGACTTCGTTTTTTTCAGCATTTACTTTAGCATCAACAATGGCTTCTGGATTAATTTCTATACCTGTTACTTTCTTTGCATAATTGCTAATATATATACCTATAGTTCCTGTTCCACAATATAAATCTAAAACAGTAGGGGATACATTTTTTTTAACATACTCTCTTACTTTATCATATAATTTTATTGTTTGTGCTGTATTAACTTGAAAAAATGCAGTTTGGCTCATTTGGTAACTAAAATTACCTAATCTTCCAATTATATTACTTTCACCAGTTTGTTTTATTACTTTATCTTTCACTATAACTTTTATTGAATTGAATAAATATTCCAATTTACTAATAAAAATATTTATATTATCTTCTTTTTGTAAATATATTGTTAATGAAATATCATCTTCATTAACACTTCTTATCACAAGTTCATTTATGCATTCAGGAACATGATACTTTTTAATTTCTAATATAGCATTATTTATTTTATTATTAGCAATTAAACAATTATTAATATCAACTATATCATAAGATTTCTTCTTATAATAACCAATTTTCGTATTTACTTTTAAAGTCACTTTATTTCTATAGTTAAACTGATGATCACATGGTACAATCTGTTTTATCTTTTCGTTATCGATACCTGCATAT
>JAEWBI010000028.1 GCA_023391185.1 Bacillota bacterium
GATTTAGTACCAAGAACCAAAAAAGTATTAAAAAAAATAAAAAGAATAAGTAGATAATGTTATATTATCTACTTTTTTTAATATACTTTGATAGGAGGGATATAATGAAAAAAATAGTACCGTTCAAAAAAGAACTGTTTTTCAATAATAATATTGCAGAAATAACTAGTATTTCACTTGAACACACTCTTCATCATGAAGAAGAATATCTAATTACAGGTGATTTTATAATTAGTGGAGAATATAGAGTCACTGATATCAGCATAAATACGGAAAGTTTTGATTTTAAAATACCATTTGATATTAATGTAGATGAAAAATATATAATGGATAAAGTGGTGATTGATATAGATGATTTCTATTATGAAATAATTAATTCAAATGCTCTTCTTATTAATATTGAAGTTATGATAGATAAACTTGAAGAGAGAGAAGAGAGAATAGAACTTAAAGATATTATTGAAGACACTAAAGATGATATAACAAACTTTATAACAAGTACTAAAGTTGAAGTAGATGATATAATAGATGAGCATAAGGAGGATATTGAAGATTTGATAGATGTACATAAAAAAGAAATTTCTAATTTATATGAAAAAAAAGAAGATCAGATAGATGAAATTAAAGACAATGCTAAAAATAATATAAAAGAATATATTACGGAGAAAAAGGATGAAGTAATTGGTAAAATTAAGGATAAATTAGAAGAAATAAGTGATTTTATAACATATCGTATATATATACTTAGAGAAGAAGATAATGTAGATACAGTAGTAAGTAAATACAGTGTTTCAAGAGAAATACTAGAACAGTATAATAATTTAAGTGATTTAAAAGTTGGCGATAAAATAATAATTCCAACTAATGAGTAAGATAAGTGAACTATTAAGAAAATATGATATAAGACCATTAAAATATCAAAAGCAAGGTAAAGTCACAATTGTCGAAACAGATAATTACAAGTATGTTATTAAAGAAAACAATCATAATGATGAAATTTATAACTATCTAAGATCAAGAAGTTTTGATTATTTTCCTAGAATAATTAGTGACCCACATGATGAATATGAGATAACGCTTTATGAAGATACTGTAAAAATGCCAGAAGAACAGAAAATATATGACATGATAGAATTAGTAGCACTTTTACACAGTAAAACCAGTTTTTATAAAAACATCGATAACGATGAATATAAAAAGATATTTGAAGATTTAAGCAATAACATAGAATATTTGAATAGTTATTATAGTGATCTTATAACCGTAATAGAAGGTAAAGTTTATATGTCACCTTCTGAATATTTACTTGCTAGAAATATATCAAAAGTTTTTGAGAGGTTATATAAAACAAAAGTAGATTTAGATAACTGGTATAATTTAGTAAAAACCAAAGAAAAAGTAAGACATGTAGTCTTACACAATAACTTAGAACCTTCTCATTTTATTAAAAATCAAAATAATTTCTTGATAAATTGGGATAAGTCAAAAATAGATATGCCGATTTTTGATCTTTATAAGTTTTATATTAAAAATTCAGAATATAATTTTGATGATATATTAGATAGATATGAACAAAAATATCCATTACTAAAAGAGGAAAAAATGTTATTATTTATACTGATAGAAATTCCGAATCTCCCCAAAGTAACAGAAGAAGAATTAATAAATACAAATAACATTAGAAAAATGTTAATGAATATAGAGAAAAGTAATTATCTTAAACTACCAAATGATTCTGAATATGAACCAAATCATTAATAACCAGAATATAAAACACATAAATATATTAAATCTAGTTAAAACAAAGAAACATAAAATCATCTGATAAAATAGAATAATACATCCTATAAATAAGAATAAAAACCATTTACCCCTAAACCACCAATTAGGATTATTACACATATTATCACCTATGCTAATATATGTTAAATTATATTTTTGGTATAGTCAAACAATAGATATTCTATTGTTTTTTCTAGTTATTTAATATATAATGTAATAATAGATAAAGTAGGGAATAATAAATTGGGGTGGACATATGAAAATAAATAAAAGTGGTATGGCTATATCAAGTATATTATATTCAATATTAGTCTTATTTTTAGTTTTATTGTTTGGAATTCTTACTCTTCTTGCTTCTGGAAAATACTCTTTTGATAAATTGAAAACACAAATTATTAATAAATTATCTGGAGATAAGGATATAAGCACTACAAGTGATAAGTGCTTTAATTTTGATTATAATACAGGTACAATAAAAGGGTTTAACTTTAGAATGACTGGTTGTTCTGGTGATGTAGTAATTCCAGAAAGTATTGATTATGTAGTAGTAAAAAGTATTGACAACAATGCTTTTTATAATGAAGATAATTATGAAATAGATAAGCTTGATTTCTCTAATGCAAAATATTTATCTAGTATAGGCGATAATGCATTTAGAGAGAGAAGCATAGGTAGTATAAATTTTGGGAATTTAATAAACTTATTAAGTATTGGAAATTATGCTTTTGCAAATACTGGTGTATCAGAGATATTTATAGATAATTTACCAATGATAAACTCAATAGGTAGTTACGCTTTTGCAAATAATAGTATCTCAAATTTTAGTTTTGAAAATGTTAAGAGTTTACAAAATATAGGAGATTACGCCTTTTACAATAATATGTTAACAACTATTACATTACCAAATAGTGTAAATAAAATTGGAGAATTTACGTTTGGACTGAATAGTTTAACAACTGTAACTTTAGGAAACAGTTTAAATAGCGTTGGCCAAACAGCATTTGATAATAATTTTGCACTAGTGACAATTAATATTGATATGATTAATGGAAGCATTACAGGCTCTCCTTGGGGAGCTACTAATGCTACAATAAAGTGGAGAACTTAACAGTCTTAAATATATAAACTTTTTTTTGACATTTTACGCGTAATTAATATATAATGGTATTGATAAAATACTAGATATGCTTTGTATGAAGTTAGGAGTGTTTGTATGAAACTAAATAATAAAGGAATGGCAATATCGGGAATACTTTATTCGATACTAATTTTATTTTTAGTGCTATTATTTGGAATATTAACACTTTTAGCATCTGGCAAGTATACATTTGATAAATTAAAAGGGGATATAGTAAAAAAACTTAGTAATGAAATTGAAAGTAGCATAACAGATTCATCTTGTTTTGATTTTGATTATAATACCGGAACTATAACAGGATATAAATTTACGTATCCACAGTGTAAGAGAGAAGTAGTTATACCTGAAAGTATTGATTATGTTCCAGTAAAATATATTGCTGCTGGAGCCTTTTATGGTGGTGATCAGGCAGATTATAATAAACTTACTTCTATTGATTTTTCTAATGCAGTATATTTGCAAGAAATATATGGGGGAAATGCACCATCTACTGGAGCATTTGCTAGTAATAATATATCGGAAGTAAATATGGGAACACTTTTAAGTTTAGTTAGTCTTGGTAACTATGTATTCTATGAAAATCTTATGACTTCAATAGACTTAACAGGTATTCCTAACTTAAATTCCATTCCAACAGGAATGTTATATGGTAATAATATAACATCGATTAATTTATCTAGCCTATCAAAAGTAACTACAATAGGTGATTTTGCCTTTTATGAAAATACTTTATCAGGAAATGTTGACTTAAGTGGACTTAGATCTTTAACTGCCATAGGTTATTATGCTTTTGCAGGAAATAATATTAGTACAGTTAACACAAATAATTTAAGCAAACTTAAAACAATTAATGTTGGGGCATTTCATGATAATATTATAGAAAGTTTTGATTTTACTAACTTACCAGCGTTAGATAATATAGGTCAAAGAGCCTTTTCATATAACCAATTATTATCCGTTAACTTAAGTAGAAATTCTAATTTAGTTAGGATTAGTAGTGCTGCATTTCAAAGAAATCAAATAAGTAGCTTAACAATTAATGCACCAAAACTTGCTTATTTAGATTCTGGAGCTTTTCAAGCAAACTTGTTAACAGGTACAATAGATTTAACAAGTTCACCTCTACTTTCAACAATCGCATCATATGCATTTAATTATAATAGTATTAGTAGAGTTAGGTTTAATGGAACAACAATAGGTGCAGATGCATTCTCATATAATTCATTTACGAGTGTAAATTTTAATAGTGATATGCCTAATATTACTACTATAGGTAACTATGCTTTTTATTATAATACAGGCATTAATTCTGTCTCATTTAACTCTACGCCACTTTCAACAATTGGAGATGCTGCTTTTTATGGAGCCTCATTAACTAGTATAAGTTTTCCAAATACAATAACTAGTATTGGTGCATATACTTTTAGTAAAAATAGTATAGCAGGCACATTAAATTTATCTCAAGTGGCAGGGCAATTAACTTTAGGAAAATCATGTTTTAGTGGAAACAATATAACTTCTTTAAGTTTACCAACCACTCTTACTTCAGTTGGCGGTGGAGCATTTAATAATAATCAATTACCAGTTGATCAAGCCAATATATATGCAAGAAATGGTGACGGTAGTATTAACACATCTGTCATAGTTAGTTATGGTGGTTCAGATAGAGGAACAATTACTATTCCAGCTAATGTTACAACGATAGGAGATTATGCTTATAATGGTGCAGGAATAGCAGGAGTTATTTTCCATAGTGGTATTACATCAATAGGTGCTTTTGCTTTTAGTCAAAGTGCATTTACAACTGCTCTAGATTTATCACCAATGGTTAATTTAGTTTCGATAGGTAACTATGCTTTTGCGGGACAAGAATATGTAAGTTCTTGGAGTGCAAATACGTATAGAGATACAATAAATTCTACTGTATATAATAATGCTCCATACACATACTCTAGTGCCTCAATTGGTCAAAGTATTTCTGTAAATGGCTATGTGACAGCTTCGAGTGTATCAATTGGTTCAATCAACTTTACAGGATTAACCAAACTAGAAACAATTGGTGTTTATGCTTTTTATGGTATAAAAGCCGCAACAATAAATGGCTTTAATAGTTTAACTAGTTTGAGAACAATATCTGAAGCAGCATTTAGGACATGTGGTCTTAGCGGAGCACTAGACTTTTCAACTTTAGTAAATTTAAGCACGATTGGACCAAGTGCATTTTATTATACAAATATTACTGGAACTGTAAATCTTGGTAATACCAAACTAACAGCAATTGATGCTAATGTTTTTGCAGCTCAATCAAATAAAGCTAGTTCGGTTACATCTTTAATTCTACCAGCAAATTTAGTAAGTGTTGGTGTTTCATCATTTGATTACTTCCGTGCTGATAGTATTACATTTCCAAATACACTTAAAACAATAGGAAATTATGCATTTAGGTCAAACAATTTAACGACACTTACTATTCCATCAAGTGTTACTTCTATTGGAGAATATGCATTTGTTTCAAATAAAATTGCTGGAACTTTAGATTTATCTACTGCTGCATTCACAACAATTTCAGCAAATGCATTTGATAGTAATAAAATTACCTCTTTAATTTTAGGAACTAATATTAGAACAATAGGCGCATATGCTTTTAGGGGTAACTTACTTACAACAATTACAATTCCAACTACAATAACTTCAATTGGCAGTTATGCATTTTATGGAAATAAAATTGCTGGAAGTTTAAATTTATCTAATGCAAATTATTCATTTATCGGATCAAGTGCCTTTGAAAATAATCAAATTGCAACTTTAGTAATAGGAAATAATATTAAAGCTATTCATGATAATGCTTTTAAGGGTAATTATATTACACAGTTAACTTTAGGGACTGGTGTAACTGACATTCTTGGAGGAGCATTTGAAAATAATCGTATGTCAACTGTTACAATACCATCTAATGTTACTTCAATTGGTAATACTGCATTTAGTCAAAACATTGCATATCCATGGTCAGGAGTAACAATAGAGTATAATAGTACATCTAAACAAAATAGATTTACATCAAGGTGGACAGATATCGGTTGGCCAATTGAACTCGCACCAGCTTTAAATGTAGAAGAAGTTTTAGTAAGTAATTCAGGACCTAATAATTTTTCTTACTATGGAACATATTATAAGGCAACTATTTCAAATGCTGGATATTACAAGCTAGAAGCTTGGGGTGCCCAAGGTGGAAATTCTGCAAATGACAAAATTGGTGGCAAAGGTTCTTATGCATCTGGAACAGTTTACATTGAAGCTGGCACAATTTTATATGTATATGTTGGAGGTAGTGGTTCTTTTTCGTCAACTGTGGGATATACTCTTGGTGGTTATAATGGCGGAGGTAAAGGTTACTCAACTACTGCTGCTTATACAGCTGGAAGTGGTGGAGGAGCAACAGATTTCAGATTAGTATCTGGTAATTGGAATGACCAAGCATCACTAGCAAGTAGAATACTAATAGCAGCTGGTGGTGGAGGAGCAACTTTTGCTGAAAATGGTTATGCTGGTGGAGCCTTAGAAGGATATGCTGCAACCGGAGGAGCAACAGGGGGGACGCAACTTGCAGGTGGGACTGCAGTTTCTCTTACTCTAAATGGCACAGATGGTGGCTTTGGATATGGTGGTAATGGTGCAGCCGATGCATCAGCTGGCGGTGGAGCTGGTTATTATGGTGGAGCTGGTGGATCACAGGCAACCTCAAATAATAAAGGTGCTCCAGGTGGTTCTTCTTATATTTCAGGATACTTAAACTGCATTGGAGTAACCTCAGATACAGATCTTACACCAATAAATCCTGATTTAAAGGCATTAACTATAGAAGATTCTTATCATTACTCAGGAATGATATTTATTGAACCTGTATTATTAGATGGAAAATCTTCAACTATGCCTAGTATTTCTGGCGGAACAGAGACTGGTCATTCTGGTTATGGTTATGCACGAATAACTTTTATCGCAGAAAATTTATCACAATGAAAGTATATAATTTATATACTTTTTTTTATTGTTATTGTATAATGATTATATAATAAGGATGTGTTAATATGATAGGTTTAAGACTACCAAAAAGAAAACATATGTCATTAAGTAAAAAATTAAATGCCTATACAGCTCCAGAAAAGGTTTATATACCATTAATCAGTAGTGGTGATACCGATATAGTACCACTTGTAAAAAGGGGTGACTATATTTATAAAGGACAAGTTTTAGGAAAAAGAAAAGGAAATTTTAAAACTCCTGTTTTTTCTAGTGTAAGTGGAATAGTAAGTGATTTTAAACAGGTAGATCATCAAAACAAGAAGAAAGTTAATGCAGTTGTAATTGATAATGACTACAAAGAAAAGATAGATGCTAAGCAAGTTATTAGAAAAGATTTGAATAAGTTATCAAAAGAAGAATTCTTAGAGATATTAGAAAATTGTGGAATTATTGGTATGGGAGGAGCTGGCTTTCCAACTTATGTTAAATATAATACTGATAAGAAAATTAATACGCTTTTGGTAAATGCAGTTGAATGTGAACCATATATAACGGCTGATTATACATTAATCAATGAAAAATGTGAAGAATTACTGGAGACAGTAGATGCAATATTAGATATCAATGATATTAATGAAGCAATTATAGCAATAAAGCAAACTAATACTGAAATAATAGAATCTTTAAGAAAATACATGGGAAGTTATTTGAAAATTAAAATTGCTGAAGTACCAAATAGATATCCAATGGGGTGGGAAAGAACATTAATTAAACAAGTAAAGAATATTACTTATGATCGTTTACCTATTGAAAAGGGAATAGTAGTTAATAATATTTCTACCATATATGCTATAAGTCAAGCATTGAAATTTAATAAACCACTTATAGAAAGGGTTGTAACTTTTACAGGTGAGGGATTAAATAAACCACAAAACGTTTTAGTTAAAGTTGGTACTCCAGTTACGGAAATAATTAATTTTATTGGTGGCAAGAAAAAAGATACCATTATGGTAGCTGGTGGACCAATGATGGGAAATATAGCTGATGATGATTTAGTAGTTACTGCAGATTTAAACTGTGTTTTAGTTTTACCTGATAATGATCAAAAAATTAGAAAAGAATGCTTGAGATGTGGCAAATGTATAACTGTTTGTCCTGTTAAAATATGCCCTGTACTTATTAAAGATAATATTAATAAATTAGATAACCTTAAAGAATTACGCCCAGAAAGATGTATAGAATGTGGATTATGCTCATATGTATGTCCTTCAAAAATAGAATTGCGTGATTTTGTAAAAGCTGGCAAATTTAAAATTAATGAGAGGAGATAATATATGGGACCATTTATAAGAATTAAGAATACAACCACTAAAATGATGCTTAATGTAGTAATTGCATTATTACCAATTATATTATTTTCTTTTTATAAAAATGGAATAGTACCTTATCAAAAGGGATACACTGATGTTTTTGGAATGCTATATCCAATAATATTTATTATAACTGGAACACTAACTACATTTATTATAGAAACAGTATATTTAACTATATTTAATAAAGAAAAAAGCAGTTTAAAGGAAATAATAACTAGTTCATATGCTTATATGCCAGGATTATTTTTAGCTTTAGTTTTACCTATTAATACACCAATTACTGTATTAATAGTGGGATGCTTTTTTGCAACTTTTATAGGTAAAATATTATTTGGTGGATTTGGACAAAATGTTTTCAATCCGGCATTAATAGGTTGTTTATTTATCATGAGTGCGTATGCACTTACAATAACAAATAATGGAGGTTATTTAAATAGTTATGAAGTAGATACTATAAGTTCAGCAACACCTCTTTCTAATCTTTCTACATTAAGCGGTGTTGGAACATATAAGGAAGTTGTTGAACCATTTGGTAGTTTATGGAATTTCTTTTTTGGAACTATTCCGGGAGCAGTAGGTGAAACTAGTGCATTACTATGTCTATTAGCATTTATATATTTAACTATAACTAAGACTATTAAATGGCGAATACCTACTGTATATTTGACAACTGTTTTTGTTATGACTCTTGGTGTTGGATTATATAATGGTGTTGGTTTATGGTATCCACTTTTTGAAGTTTTAAGTGGAGGACTTATGTTTGGAGCTGTCTTTATGGCTACTGACCCAGTAACAAGTCCGGTAACAACAAAAGGGCAAATTATATATGGCCTATGTTTAGGTCTTTTAACAGTAATGTTTAGGTATCTAACTCCATATCCAGAAGGAGTATTAACAAGTATTCTAACAATGAATATGTTAGTATTTATCATTGATAAAATTGGTGTAAAGAGTAATTTTGATATAAAAAAGATATTTATACCTTTTACTATATTATTAACTATAATAGGAATAATGACTTTTGTTATTGCAGATAAATATAATGTTGATAATACTGCAAGTGATCCTAATTTTGATATTATAGACATTAAGCAAAATGGTAATGATATAGTTTATACTGTTACACAAAAAGGATATTCAAGTAATATAAAATTAGATATAACTATAAATAATGGAAGAATAAAAGCCGCAAATATTATAAACCAAGGTGACTCTTTCTTCAGTAAAGTAACTGATGCTAAATACATAGATAAATTATTAAGTGAGCAAGATAACTTACAAAATTGCGATACTGTAAGTGGAGCAACAATATCATCTACAGCTGTTAAAAAAGCATTTATTAATACATTAAATGATTATAATAATGATGGATATAAGAATTTTAATGGTAGTGATAAACCAGATAAAGATGAGGATAATACTAAACCTGACAATGCAGACTTTGTAATAAATTCAAAAGTGCAAATAGATGGCAAAGTTGTTTATAATGTTAATCAAAAAAGCTTTAGTGGATTTATGAACTTAGAAATAACTATTGAAAATAATGCAGTTACCGCTATTAATATTATTAGTTTTAATGATACTTGTGTATCTAGTGCTAAAACAAATGAACACTATAACTGTCCAAGATATATGTTAGATGGTTATGTTGATGAAGTGATAGCTAATAATAACACTGATACAGTAAGTGGAGCAACTATATCATCTACTGCAATTAAAAACAGTGTTGCAAATGTTCTTAATGATTATAGAGGTATAGTTAATGAAGGATAATGTTAAAGGTATATTAGTTCTTACTATTACAGCATTTATTTGTTCATTACTTCTATATTTAGTAATTAACTTAGTTGGAGGAAATATATGAAAACAATACTTAATGGTGTCATAAAGGAAAATCCTACATTTGTATTACTTTTAGGATTATGTCCAGTACTGGCTGTTACAAAAACAGTAGAGAATGCTTACTTAATGGGCATATGTGTACTTGTAGTACTAGTGTTTTCTATGTTTGTGATTTCTTTAATAAAAAAAGTTGTAACAGATAGTGTTAGAATACCAGTTTATATATTAATTATTGGTACATTCGTAACTATTGTAGAACTATTATTAGAAGAGTATGTACCTAGTTTATATTCAGCACTTGGTATATACTTACCACTTATTGTAGTTAACTGTATAGTCTTAGGAAGAGCAATGGTAGTAGCAAGTAAGGAAAGTGTAGGAAAGAGTATACTAGACGCAATAGGTATAGGTTTAGGCTTCCTAATTTCTATAACTTTAGTTGCTTTTGTAAGAGAAATACTTAGTAGTAATACTATCACTTTTATGGATAATATTTCTTCATTCACTGGATATAGAGCAATATATAAGAATGTACTTCCTGAAACAAGTATCTTTCCAATGACTACATTTGGAACAAGTGCTGGAGCATTTTTAACATTAGCTTTCCTAATAGCTCTTTTTAATAAAATAAAGGGAGGTAAGAAAAATGAATCTAATTAGTTTATTTATTACTGGTCTTTTAACTAGTAATGTTGTTTTAAATAAATTCCTAGGAATATGTCCATTTATAGGTACAAGTAATAAATCGAAAAATGCTATATATATGGGAATATCAGTTTCTATAGTAACAGTTATGTCGAGTATAATTACATATTTAATTTATACCTATATTTTAATACCAACCGATACTACATATTTAAAAACAATAATGTTTATATTAGTTATTGCTTCAATGGTTCAATTACTAGAAATATTATTAAAGAGATATATGCCAAAGATACACTGTGCATTAGGTTTATATCTACCACTTATAACTACTAATTGTGCAGTACTTGGCATAACACTTTTAAATATTTCAAATGATTATAATTTTTATGAAATGTTAATTTATAGTGTTTCTGCTAGTTTAGGATTTACATTAGTAATTTATATCTTTTCTACAATAAGGGAACGTATAGAAATTAATGATGTTCCAGAAAGTTTCAAAGGAATACCAATAGCACTTATAACTGCGGCTATTATGGCGTTAATATTTGCTAGATATACAGGTATATGATAGCTTATATAGTATTAGTTTTATTATTTGTATTACTATTAATATTATCTAAAAAATCAGACATTAATACTAGCAATCACTGTGAAAATTGTAATACATGTTCAAAGAAAGGAAAATGTGAATAATGAGTGGAATAATCATACTTACATTAACATCCTTTATAATTAGTATTATACTTGTTACAGTATACAGTAAGCTTAAAAAACAAGATGAAGAGATACACGAAATATTAAAACATCTTCCTGGTGTAAATTGCAGTTTATGTGGCCATGGTACATGTGAAGGAATGGCTAATGCCATGTTACAAGATAAAGAACAGTACAAAAAATGTAAAATTCTTCGTGGTAATAAATTAGAGGAAATGAAGGAATTTTTAAGTAGGGAGTGAGACTATGCCAAAGTATGTATGTGATAAATGTTCGAGAGAATATATGGGGAACTTTTGTCCAAATTGCGGAGATAAAAGAACAAATAAAGATGAAGAGGAAATGACTGACGCAGAAATAATAGTTGATATGTTAGAGGAAACTAAAGAAAGTCTATCTAAAAAGATAAAATCAATAAGTAAAAGAAGAATTATGGGAATTGTTCTTCTACTTATTGCTACATTACTATTTTTTCTAGCAATGTATCAGAAAAATGCTTATTATAATGACGGAAATAAAAAGGTTAATGCTTATGTTGAAGAAGATATATATAATTACTTAATAAACTCAAATTATTTTATTGGTTATATGTCTTTATCTGGGGCATTTGTAATAAGTGGTATTTTAGTAATTATATTAGAACCAAAAAAGAGAAATTAGATTATAATACCTTTAAAGTAGATATTAAATAAAAAGCAGAAATGTTATAATTTATTTAATGAAACTTTGGAGGTATTTTTTTATGAATAAAAATAAAAAATGGACATTGAAAGAAAAAGAGAAAATCGTTAAGGAACATTTGAATGGTTTGACAATTAATCAATTAAGAGAAAAATATAATATAAAATCAACTGGAACAATAACTGGCTGGAAAAATAAATATCTAAAAGGTGAATTAATTGAAAAAATAAAAGGAAGAAAAAAATATAATAAAGATGTGGAATATGAAATCCTAAAAAAATCTTATGCTCTTCTAATGGAAATCCGCAACAAGCCTCGAGAATAGAAAAATATCAAATTATTGATGTATTAAAAAATGAATATCCTATTACTATAGTTTGTAAGACCTTAAATATTAATTATAAAAGCTATAATAAATGGGTAAATACTGGAAAGAATAAATTTAACAATTATAATAAAAATATAGAGAAAATAATATTAGAAGAGCATATAAAAACAAAACAAGTATATGGAACAATAAGACTTAAACATCAAATAGAAAATCAGCATGGAATAATACTTAATCATAAATTAATAAGAAGGTATAAACAGAATTTAGGATTAATAACTATTACAAGAAGAAAAAGACCATTATTTTATAGAAGTCAAAAGAAAAGAAACTACCATTTAGCAGTTTCTAATCAAATAAATAATAACTTTACATCTTACAAAAGATACAACAAATTATCA
>JAEWBI010000047.1 GCA_023391185.1 Bacillota bacterium
AGTGTTACCCCAGTAACTGGTATTAATCCAACAACAACCATTAAATTAAGTATAGCTTGAAAAGCTATCCAAAAGGTTATTCCAAAACTTAAAAATTTACCAAACATATCACTACATTTTTTTGCTATCTTAAGACCTGTAATAATTATAAAAAGAAATAAAGTAACAACTATTATGCAACCAAGAAATCCAAATTCTTCACTTATAATTGAAAAGATGAAATCTGTTTGAGGCTCTGGTAAGTAAAAATGTTTTTGTCTAGAATTTCCAAGGCCATATCCAAATAATCCACCTGGACCTATGGCGTAAAGTGATTGGATTATCTGAAATCCACTACCTAATGGATCACTCCATGGATTAATAAATGACATTATTCTTTCAAGTCTATAAGGAGCAATAATTATTAATACCGTTATACCAATAACACCTAATATTCCTAATGCTGCAAAAAATTTCATATTAACATTTCCTACAAAAAATAAACCCATAGCTATCATCATAATTATCATACCAGTTCCAAAATCAGGTTCAAGCATAATAATTCCAAAAACTAGTAAAACTAGTCCCAATATGGGAAGAACACCTTTCTTAATACTTCTTAAGTTTCTATTATTCTTAACCATGTATTTTGAAATAAATATGATTAAACTAAGTTTCATAAATTCACTAGGCTGTACTCCTAGTCCACCTATTCCAAACCAACTACGGCTACCATTTCTAACTGTTCCAATACCTGGTATTAATACAAGAATAAGTAATATAAAAATTGCTATAAAGATTTTATTGGCGTATTTATAGTACAAATGATAATCTATTTTACTAACCGCAACCATTATTACTAAACCTATTAAAAAAAATAAAAGCTGGCTTTTCATAAACTTATAAGGATCATCAAACCTATATTCTGCCCAGATATATGAAGAAGATGTAACCATAATTATACCAAATATGGAAATTGCTATTACACTAATAAATAATACTAAATTCATTTTCTTCATATTATCACCTATATAATTTTACGAAATAATAAAATAAAAAGAACACCTATGTGTTCTTAAACTATTTAGTCTTCTGTAAAACTTTAGCTTGCTCGATACCATTTAATAATTTAAGCGATACTCTACTTAAATCTTTTTTTCTGATAGGTATCTTTTTTAATAGATTATCTTTATTTTCATCTATAATATTATAAATACTAGGTTCACCTACCCAGTTTCTAGAAAAAAGACTTTCATTGTTCTTATCTGCTATAATTTTTGCTCGAACTTCTCCGTTTGTATCGTAAGAAAAATCTAGTCTAAAACAATCGAACTCAAAAACTTCTTTTTTTACATCATAACTTTTTGGCATTTCTAATATTTTAGCCCATTTTTCCATTGTATTAAGCATGAATATAATATCTTCATAATACTTACTAACAAATTCATTATTTATTTTTATTTGTTCATCGCTTAATTTTACATAAGTATCATAATATATTTTATTATCATCTCTATCATCAATATTAAATTTCTTGGCTATACTAAGGTGCCAGTTATTTGAGAAAATAAAAGTTGTTTCAGCAAGTTCTTGATTTGTTTCAAGCAAAATACTATTTAATTTTGGAAAAGATTTTTGTTCGGTATTTCTTTTCAAAAAATTACTTACTTTTTTTACAGGATTATTGTCGCTGTTTACTTTCTTTATTAAATTATTTTCACAAACCCTAACACTACGAAGTTCTTCAAGTACTTTTGATGCTTGCATCTTTAAATCATAAGCACTTATTACTTCAGGGTCTTCCACAACATCACATTCAGAAAGAATACTACTTATACTTTTTTTAATTATTAAGTATTTTGAATGATCATCTAAATTACTGTCAAGTAATGAGCTATTAACCTTCTTTTCTTCAACACTATTATCTTTTGGTAAATTAGATACTTTACTTTCTAATAAGTTGTTATTTAATATATCACTAATATTACCATTACTTATTAATTGTAATTTTAACGCTTCTAATTGTTCATATTTATTATATAATTCTAAGGTTGTTTGTTTGAAAATATTACTTTTTATTAAACTCAAAATATCTATATTAGACTCATTATTAATTGATGTATTTATATTATCAATTAATTTTTTTAATTCTGGTGATTTATCAAGGCGAGATTCGAAAATACTAATACTATCTAAATCTTTAAAAATGCCATTGATTATCGTTTTATAAATAATGTGGTTAGGAGCTTTTGCATACATAAAAAGATTATTAGTATCTTCTATAGTTGATAATATTTCAGAACAAGCTGGTAATCTATTATAAGGTTTCCTATCACTATAAATATTATTATATATTAGTAAAACTAAGTTAAGTATACCTTCATCCACTTTGCAAGTTCCATCTTCGTTATAAAATATATTTTGAGTAACTTTATATAAAGTTTCTGGTTTCATATAATCTAGTCTACTAACTCTTAATCTCCTTGATAATGGTCCAGATATATTACGATTATTATTTTTACAAATTATCACTTGAAGATTGCTTTTTAGTTCATCCTTTATAGCTAGGTCACCATGCTGAACACTATTTATTTTTCCTGACTGCAAAAACTGTAGTAAAAAGGCATCTGTCTCTTCTCTTGATTTGTCATACTCATCTATAAATAGAATTACTTTTTTTCCACTATTAACTTTATTAATTGCTGATATAATCTTACCTGGAATATTTATTTTATCAATATCACTACTTACAACAGCAGTAATATTGATTTCTTCAAATAATTCTGATTTACCTGTAGTTGGATCACACTGATATGAAAGCATCTCAACATCATCACCAAATATTTTACTAATTATCTCAGTATATACTTCAGCATATCTTGTTTTTCCAGCTCCTGGAGGTCCCTCTAAGCATACTGCAAATATATCTTGACCTACATTTTTAACGTTATTTTTAAAATTTAAATAACTATTAAAGGATGAGTATATTAATTCATCTTCTACATAGTATCCAATGTTTTCAAAATATTTTTTAAATTGTTCAAAGTTAATATTATTTATTAAATTCATATATGTTACCTCATAATTCTTTTAACTTTCTCTTTGTTTTTTTCATACTTAAGAACTTCAAAATTAGCATCATTTATTTTTATTAGTGCTTCAACAACATCATCCATTTTAGAGATACGATAAAATACTCCTTCATACCTTTTTAGACTAGATAATTCAAAATCATCTTCAAAACAAAAATAATAAACTTTACAGAAAGTCGAAAGATTAATTATCTCTTTTAAAGCATCAAAATCACTAAACACTACGCACATTTCTGCACTTTTATCAGTTAAATATTTATCTATGTCTGTTTCTACAATCTTATAATTTATTTTATTTTTTCTATCTTTATCATCTTTGCAATAATCTAAAATGTTTTTTAGTATCTCACTAAATTCATCAACTGTTATACTATTATCTATTTTATTTATTTGACATATTACTCTTTGATTGTATCCAACTAGCAATTTAACATTCTTTTTTAATAACTCAATTGCCATAATTGACAAAATATAAGCATAGTTATTCATACTGCCAGATAAGTCAAAATAAAATGATAATGGTATTTGGGAATTATCACCAGACTCATAAGTATAGCCATACTTATCTCTTAATATTTGATTAAACTGTTTTGTCTTTAAATGAATTGCGATATTCTTGTTATCCCATTTATAAAAGCCATCACTTCTTATAAAAGAGTCACTCCTACTATTCAAGTCACTCGCATTACTAATAAATCGTTGATTTAAAAACTTTGTTATTAATGTTCTTATAACACTATCAGGAATTTTTGTCTTTTCTTTAGTATTAATCTCACCTATTTTAAATTGTTCATTTTTATTATCATTAGATCTTTTCATTTTCATAAGTTTGTATATCTTATTTAAAAAGTTACTATCTTTTTCCATTTCTTTAAAGTCAATATCCGTATTTTTATTGTCTTTAGATTCCTCAGTATATGTCTCAATTTTTTTCTCATTATCCTTATTACCAATCTCAGGATTAGTAGTCTCATTGGTACTTACCTGATTAGTATCCTGATCATCCATGTTTTCAGTTTTTTTGCTAGCATTAAAATTATCATCAATGTTTTTTATATCATTTAATACACCAAGCATTTTTAATAGTTCTTCAATTTCATCCTTTTTGCCACTATCATTATTAATAGGTTTATTGGGTGTATTTATCGATGATTGGGTTACCGTTTTCCATGGCTCCATACAATTAATCACTTACTTCCAATTTAATCTCATTTAGTTCCTTATTTTAACATAGATATTATATAAATAGCAATTAACTTTTAAATTATTTTATAATTTATATATTGTAATGTTTTTTATAAAATATATGAACAAAAAAGAACACTAAAGTGTTCTAAATTATTGTTACTATCATATAAAATGCATACATAATAATAAAAATTAATCCTTTAAATCTAGAAATTTTATTTTTACTTAATTTTGTGTAAGGATATAAGAGTAATAATAAACCACCAATCATTAATAAATACATATCTGCATTATAACTTATTGAATAATTAATAGGTGAAATAGCGGCACATGTACCTAATATTAAAAATATATTAAATATTTCAGAACCAATTATATTTCCTATTGCTATATCAGAATCCCCTTTAATTGCAGCAGTAACACTTGTCACTAACTCTGGAAGTGATGTTGCAATAGCAAGAATTGTTAATCCAATAAGTTTTTCTGATAAGCCAAAGTCTTTTGCTATTAATACTGAATACTTAATAACAAAATCCCCACCAACTTTTAGAAGAATTATTCCACCTATTATTCCTATTATAGATTTAAAAACATTAATATGTTTCATTTCTTTGTGAGAAACATGTTCTACAGCTTTTTTATCAATATCTTTAGCGTGTTTTGCCATATACATATTATATAATACAAATAATATAGCAAAAGTAAGAAGGATTAATCCCTCAATTCTAGATATAACATTATCCCCTATAAAACTATTTCCTAATATAAATAATAATACTGTTGCGAATAAATTTATTGGTATTTCAAAAAGTCGTGTTTGTTTTTTTATTTCTAGTGGTCTAATAACAGCGCATAAACCAAGAATAAAAAGCAAATTAACTATGTTACTTCCTACAATATTACCTACTGCCATATCACTATATCCGTCTAATGCACTTGTTAAACTAACAACTAGTTCTGGAAGTGAAGTACCAATACTTACTATTGTAAGTGCTATAACAACTTCCGGTATACGAAATTTCTTAGCAACATTACTCGCACCATCCACAAGAAAATCCGCTCCTTTAATAAGCAGAATAAATCCTACTATTATCATTAAAATTTGTATTATCATAAAAAATTCCTCCCTTGGCCAAAAAAAAGAAACTGCCTGAATAAACAGACAAGTCTCATTGTTTAAAGTAAAACCAGATATAAAATCATGATGTTGGATTTACTACACGAAGTGCCAATTACTCCCTTATCGATGTTAAAATTATAGAGTAATTAATCTACTTTGTCAAGTTATTTCTTACTATCTTTTTTTGACTTCTTATCTAACTTTTCTTTTTTTCTTTGCATTACTTTCTCTAACTTTATCTTTTTATCTTCTAACTGCTTTTCTAAATTAAATTCTTTTTCTTCTATTTCATATTTTAATAGTTGTTCTTTTTCATGCAATTCTTTTCTTAACTCTTTTTGTTTTAACTTAATACTATTAATACTAGCTTGAAAATTTGGAAATGCATATACTAAACGTTTAGTAAGCCTAGACTGTTCAAGTAAGTATTCCTTAATCTTCTTTGTTATTTCTTCAGTACTATCTTTACGAATTTTGATTCCTGTATTCTTAAATTTAGAAATTATATTAAATGAAATTATATTATCAGTTACAAACAACACAAATATACAAATACTTACTATTAAAGTGGTTGTATTACCCATATAACTTAATAATTCAAGTACTAATGGATGTATTACATAAGTTACTAATAACGCCCCTATTCCAAAAGGAACAGCTGTTTCCAAACAAATCCTACCATTAATATTAAATTTTAGGTCACTATAATCCCACCATCTAGCTTTAAATAATTTTTCCATTAAATAACTAGTAATATACTCTAAAACCATACATATTACCATAGCAAGTATAAACAATACTATAAAGTTATCAAAATATTCTTTTAATAAGCTAGTTATTAATAAACTACCAAATCCATATATTGGACAGTAAGGTCCAATTAGAAATCCTCTATTTACAAATTTACCAGTTTGTATTATGTTAAGTACAACTTCCATAGCCCAACCAATAAAAGAATATATAATAAAAATTAAAAAATAATTACTAAATTGTTCTATCATGTTAATCACTCCTACGATTAACATTATACCTTATTTAAAATATTATTTCTACCCTTTAGATCCAAATACCAAAACCTATAGCAATCATTGAACCTATAAGACCTAAAATCCAAAAGAATTTAACTATATCAGTTTCTTTATATCCCATTTTTTCAAGGCCATGATGAATTGGTGCCATTTTGAATAATCTTTTACCATGGGTTATTTTAAAGTATGATACTTGCAGTATGACACTTAGTGTCTCTAAGACAAATACTATTCCTATAATTACTAGTAGAAGTTCATGCCTTGTAAGGATGGCGATACTACCTAAGGTAGCGCCTAATGAAAGAGAACCCGTATCACCCATAAAGATTTTAGCTGGATGACTATTAAAAACTAAAAATCCTAATAATGAACCTACCATTATAAAACAAAATATTGCTATCTCACTATACCCTGAAAGCCAACCAGTATTCCATGAAATAAGCCCAAATGTAAAATAAGCAATAATTGATAAACCGGTCGCTAGTCCATCTAAGCCATCAGTTAAATTTACAGCATTTGAACTAGCTACTAATACAAACAAAATAAATAAACCATACAAAAATCCTATATCATATTTTATATTTAATGTATGAACCCATAGTAATGGTTCATTACCACTAACCATGAATAAATAGAAAAATATTATAGCTACAAATATTTGCATTATAAACTTTTGATTTTCTGAAAGACCCTTATTAGAAGATCTTTTTATTATTAGATAATCATCAATAAAGCCTATTAAACTATAACTGACAAAAACCCATATAATAATAAGAAAATTATAAGTCAAATTTATTTTATCCAGTAGTAGTAATAAAACAATTGTAATAAGTGTCGAAAATACAAATATAAGACCACCCATTGTAGGAGTGTCTTTTTTACTGCCATGAGTTCTTTCTAAATAAACACTCAAAATCTGATCTATTTTAAACTTTTTTAAAATAGGTATCAAAATTAAAGAAAGAACTATAGTAAGAAGAAAACTTATCATACTTGCTAATACAGATTTAGTCATTATAAGCATAATATCACCTATATAAAAATATGCATGTCCAAAAAAAAAATGAGTAAACTCATTTCTCAATCCGCAGATGTATAGCATTTGGATATATTTTATCAATATAATCATCAGGATAATTTTTATCTAAGTATTGTTCAAAACTATTACTAGCATGAATTCCATAATACCTTTCATTCCTACGATAAGCAGCTAAAAAGGAAATAAGCACATTAAATACCATAAATACTAATAAAATATATGTTAGAGCTTTAATCATATTATCAGGTAGATTTAAGATTAATTTTTGAAATCTTGGATAAATAAACTTAAGCCATAAAACGCCAAGTATTCCCCAAAAAACAGAATAAAGTAAGGTAATACGACCATTAATATTTAAGAACTTATGACTATATTCCCAAGAAACAGTACCAAATACATATTCTTGAAAAACACTACAAAAATACTCAAATATACTTCCAATAACAAACGAGATACAGAAAATATTTACTATTTTTCTTGTAACTATCTTTTTTAAAATTAAAGTTATAATAAGAGCACCTAGTCCATATACCAAATTAAATGGCCCATATATCAAACCTTGCCTACTTTCAAGATAACCGTTTTTTACTAGACAATATATTGTTTCAATAAATACTCCCATAAAACATCCAAGAAAGAAAATCCAAAAGCTTTCATATAAATCAATTTTTAAACTTCTTTTTTTCATTTAGCATCAAACCTTCTGTTACTAGTATATAATAAAATAGTTGATATAATGTGGCTTTTTTTATTTATTTCCACATTAATCAACTATTATAAGCACATTATACTTTTTAATAATATATAACAATATAATATTATTCACTATAATTTAATTTTTCTTTACTTAATACAAATTCATAATAATATGTTTCACTCATTATAAAAAAGTTAGCTTTATTTTTACCTTCAAAATATAAAATTGGCAAATGTAGTTCTTCATTTACATCAATCATATCTTTAAAATTAGTAACCTTAATATTTTTCAATTTATTATGCTCTGGTATTTCCTCTACCTCAACAAGAATATCAGCATAAAACTTAAATATTTTGTTAAGTTCATAAAAATATCTATCTTTTTCTGTTGTTTTATAAACTTTTAATAATAGTAAACCATCAAGAACAAATCCTAATATTAACGCTACTCCATATAAAATCTTTAAAAATATCGTTGTTTGTTCCAACTTGCTAACTGTTGTCCAAATATTTTTATTTATAATACCAGTTTTAGTGTAATCAATATATGTTGTATCACTAAGAAGAGGCATTTTAATATTTATAAAGTTTGATTGGTCAATTTGATTGTTATCTCCTACTGTTGACTTAACCTGCACTTTAAAATCTATATTTAAATATGCATCAACCATTAAATTAAACTCATTTTTAAAGTTTTGCATAACACTATTATAAGTTTGATAATCTATATCAAAACTCTTATTTATTGTAATATCATTTGATGATTCTAAATCTATAGTTGTAGATGGCTCTAAAATAAATTCTTTACTCCATAATTCGTTATTCTTACTACCACCATTATAATTACCAACTAAAGTGGCAACAATACTGTAATCATACTTATAATCTAAAACTTTAGATGAATTAAAGTTATAACTAACGGAAAAAGATATCTTATCAATTATTGATGATACATACTGTTTATTCATTCCTAAATCATTATCTAAGTAATAGTCATTTTCTTTGGTAGTAATTTTATAGTTTATATCGTCTTCACTATTATAAGAAACAAGCAAGTCTTTATTATGTGTAGATGGATTATAACTACGATATAATAAAGCAGCCGATATTAAAGAAAAAACTGTTGTAAGTATTATTCCAATAGAAAAAAGTGCAACTCTAACCCAGTTTTTCAATCTCTTTTTATGCATAATTTACTCATCTCCAAACATCTTATGTATTAGTGCGGTTGGATACCCAACATAAGGAATCTTATATTTATATATCCCTATTATATCTTCATCTGTAACAACCCAGTCATCAACAAGCACATTGTTGTCACCTTTAGTAGTAATATATGTAGTACTATCGACCATATCAATACTATGAATACGATGAATTATTACTATATTATTTTTTATAAAAACAATGATATCACCTTTTTTTAAATTTGATATGTTATTGATTTTTTTATATATAACTGCATCTCCTATTTTTATATTAGGGAGCATACTTTCGCTTGCTACAGAAACAGGCACATAATTAAAAATACCAATTATAAACATAACTAAAATGGTAAATGTCACTAATATAGCAAATTTAATTCTTTTATTTTTATTAACTTTAATCTTGTTTTCAATAATACTTAAACTTCTAATATTATTGTTAATTATGATAAATGTTGTAATACAATATATTATTTCAATAATAGCCATAAATACTAATTTAACATTTGGAATAACTGGTATTAGAATATAAATAAAAACTGGTAATCCTCTAATTAGTAACGTACTATACAAAGATTTTTTATAGGCTAAAAAAGAACACAATATATTAATTAGTACATTAGGTACCACCAAGAAAAATATAAAACTATATATACTCATACTATCAATTAATTTAAAATATAAAACTAGATCAAATAATGTAAATACAATAGTTATTAAAGTAATAATATTAGATTTATTTTTAAAACTATTAATTAAATAATATCTAATATACTCTTCTATCAATAATACAACTACTAATGAAGTAAAATTTTTAATTATACCAAATGGCGTATGTGACATTGGACTTATTTTGAAACCGAAGACTAGTCCAAGCAAAAAAAAGATTATAATATATATCAAAGTTACATAGAAAACTATTTTACCTAGATGCCTATTATATTTACTTCTTATATATAAATCTTTATAAAATAAATATGTTATAGCAAATAAAGTTATCCAAAAAAATGGATTAATAATGTTTACATAATAAGACGAAAAAAAAGGCAATATACATGTTGGAACTAAAACTATATATATAGTAATAATTGCTAATAGCGTTATTAACTTTTGTTCCCTTTTCATATAAATCACCACTTTTTATTATTCAGCTTGTGTATAAACTAAGTTTAACTCATAAGATGCTGAAACTGGCTCTGAAGCTTCTGTTATAGCAGCACCATTATACATGATTGTAACTTCAATAGTATTTTTACCATAATTTCTATACAAATGATTATACTGTTCATTAGTAGTTGATACTATACTACTAGTGATTATATCTTCTCCCTTATAAATAGTATAATTAAAAGTTAAATCGCTTGAATTGCTTTCATCAGAAATAACTTTAACATTGTCTAAAACCGCATTAATATCTCCACTATTCAAAAATTCAAAAGTATATGTTTTATATTCACCTGGATTACTAAAAGCAACATTAAATTTAACATTGTTTTTTGAAATAATAGGACCACTACCATCATTTCCTAAACCTGTAGAAGTATAATCTTCTGTATTAAATCCTACATTCCAACTTTTTTTTAATCCGTTATTAATATTGGCTTCATTGTCACTTACATATGCATACCCGACTGTCATAAAAGCAACTAAGACAATTGCTAGTATAACTATTAAGTTTACATTTTTGATTTTTCCCATAATATACCCTCCTAATCATACAACTGTACTCTCTATGTTATTTATACACTAATTATAACATAAGTTTTTTGTAAATAAAAGACATAATTCGTTATAATTTAAAGAAAAATAGAAGAAACTCTTCTATTTTTGAAAAAATATTTTTTTGACATATTAGTAGTAAAATCACTTTATTTATTTTATGAAAAATTATATATTTTTAATCTTTTCAATCATCATATCATACTGTTTATATAAATACTGTACATTGTTTTCAAGAAAAAAATAATGTCTAACATAAAATAGTAACAATACCATTAGTATAATTGAAGGTAATATAAATAAAACATTTATATTTATGAAAGCGAACATTGTAAGTGTGAAAATTCCATAAAATAAAGTAACTAGTAAATGAATTAATCTTTCATGTTGAAAAAATTGTATTTTTATTAAATGTTCATCTATTAGTGAATTTAAGTCAACATCTTTTTTACTCTTTAAAATTTCATCAATATATTTTACATAGTCTTTCAAATACTTTGCCATACTAATATCCTCCTATGATAATTATACCACAAAAAAAGCAATCGAAATTGCTTTTTAACGGTTATACTGTTTTTGATAATTCTTATTATACATGTAGTTATTTACGTCATTAATACTTAAATACCAGAAATCATCTTTACCAGTACCATCATAAACATTTGAATTAATATAGTTAATATAATCAATAGAATCAATAGCTGAATAACCTTGGTCTATTAACTCTGCTAATAAATTTGCTATTCCATCTTTTTCAATATATGTTTTATACATAACATCATATCCAAAATCTTCATTTAATTGATTATATAAGTAATACATACTAGCACTTACAGTTTCTTTATTATAAATTATCTTTCTTCCATTTGAAATTATGTCATCACCAAAATTTTGTAATATTGCAAGATTCTTTGTTCCTGGTGTTGGGATTCCTTTACATACTATATTATTATTTGTAACATAGCAATTTGAATCACCATATTTCAGAAGTTCTTGATAAGTTGGCATATTTGGAAGATAAGCATTTTTATCACCAAAAAGTTTCTTACTTTCATCTGAAAGACCTTGATACCAAAAATTATCTTTACCAACGCCACTATATACATTTGAATCAATATAACTAATGAAAGTTATTGCGTCAATTGCTGAGTAACCTTTAGAAATTAATTTAGTTAATAAATTTGCTATACCATCTTTTTCAATATATGTTTTATACATAACATCATATCCAAAATCTTCATTTAACTGATTATATAAATGATACATACTGTCACTTAATTTTTCAGTATTATAAATAATTTTTCGACCATTTGAGATTAAATTATCTCCAAAATTTTGTAATATAGCTAGATTACTTGTTCCAGTTGCAGGCACACCCTTATAAACTATATTATTATTTGTAATATAGCAGTGTGAGTCACCATATTTTTGAAGTTCTTTATAAGTTGGAGTTTTAGGAATATAAGGATTATTACCGTCATCAATAACGTTACCCTTAATACTTTGATACCAAAAATTATCTTCACCATATCCAGTATAAATATGAGAATCAATATATCCAATAAAATTCATGGCATCAGTTGGTGTAAAACCTTCAGCTAATAATTCTGTTAAAAGATTAGCAATACCATTCTTTTCGGTATATGTCTTATACATAACATCTTTACCAAAATCTTTATTAAGACCCTTGTATAAGTGAAGCATGCTGTCGCTTACTTCCTCTGTTCCATAGATAATTTTTTGACCATTTAAAATCATATTGTAACCAAAGTTTTCGAAAGTGGCTACTACCTGTGTCCCTGGTGCTGGCTTTCCTTTATGAACTACATTATTTGTGTCAATATAACAATATGAATTGTTTTGCTTTTGTAATTGTTCAAAAGTTGGTCTATTATGGCTATTGTCATAAGAATTATGTGCATAAGCCATTGGCGCACTAGTAAGAGTAAGTCCTCCCGCTAGTGCAAGAGCTGTAATACTTCTAAATAATTTTAAATTCTTAACCATACAAATTTTCTCCTATCACCACTATTATAGCACTTTGCTATTTAAAATCAAGTTAATTTCCTAACATAAGCCTTATTGTATCCCCTTCATATAATGCTGTAAATGGTTGAGGAGATTGATAAATTATTTTTTCCCCACTTCCTGAAAATTCAGCCTTGAATGATGATAAACTTTTTAAAGCTTCACTTGCAGTCATGTTGACTACATTAGGTACTGTAGCAAATTTCCTATCATAATAATTATATGATTTAGCTACTCCACCGTCTCTTCTTTTAATATCTAAAATATCTATTATATTAAGAAGAACATTTCTAGCAATTGGTGCTGCAATAGTACCACCGTACTGTGTAACACCTTTAGCATTATCAATAGCAATATAAATTACCACTTTTGGATTATCAGCTGGCATAAATCCAATGAATGATGTTATATAATTACCGACCATATAAACACCATTATTAACTTTTTGTGCAGTACCTGTTTTGCCAGCTACACGGTATCCTTCTATATAAGCATTTCTACCACTACCTAAAGATACAACATTTTCTAAGGCAGTTCTTACCTTATCACTTGTATCTTTACTAATTACTTTTCTAACAACAGTAGGCTTGTTCTCTAAAATAACGCTGTTAGTTTCTGGCTCATTCAAACTTTTTACTACATAAGGTTTATAAAGTACACCACCATTTATTGCAGCGCTAACTGCAGTAATTTGCTGAATTGGAGTTACACTAACTCCTTGACCAAAACTAGTTGTTGCAAGTTCAACCGGTCCAACATCTTCAACATCAAATATAATACCTGATGCTTCACCATTTAAATCTATCCCTGTTTTCGAACCAAAACCAAATTTATCAATGTAATTAAATAATGTTTCTGTACCAATTTTTTGTCCTAATGTAACAAATCCAGGGTTACAAGAGTTTTGAACTACTTGCATATAAGTTTGTAATCCATGACCTCCTGCTTTCCAGCATTTGATCCTAGCACCATCAACATTTATGGATCCAGAATCATAAAAAGTATCTTTCTCCAAATCAACTAACTTCTCTTCTAGAGCAGTAGCTAAAGTAATAATTTTAAAAGTACTTCCTGGCTCATATGTCATCCATATTGGGAGATTTCTATTTATTTCTTCTATTGTATAATCTTGATAATTTGATGGCGAGAAATCTGGTCTACTTGATATAGCCAGAACTTCTCCAGTATTAGGATCCATAACAATACCTAATGCATTATCAGGATTATACATATTTACAGCATTAGTAAGTTCTCTTTCAAGAGCTGCTTGGATTTTATAATCTATTGTAAGTGTCATATTAATACCATCTTGTGGTTGTTCATAACTCTCAGTAAGCTCAAGTTTATTACCTTTAGCATCACTATAATACTTTATAGCACCTTCTTCACCTGTCAAATAATCATCGTATTCTAGTTCTAGCCCGCTCAATCCTTGATTATCTATACCGACAAAACCAATAGTATGAGATAGTAGATTATCGTATTCATAAAATCTTTTACTTTCTTTAACTAGATATACTCCTGGCAAAGCTAAATCGGCTATTTTATCAGCAATATCATATGATAATCTTCTACCATAAGGATGCAATCTAGCACTAGAACTAACCTTTGATATGTCTTCCAAAACCTTTTTATAATCAGTCTTTAATATTTCACTTAATTTTGTAGCAGTCTCTTCTTTATCACTTACCTGATTAGGAATAACTATTACTGATGAAGTTGTAATATTTGAAGCTAAAACAACACCATCTCTATCATATATAACTCCCCTATCTGGTTCAATAGGAAGATTTCTACTCCATAAGCCTGAAGCATAATTATTAAGTTTATCATAATCTATTACTTGAATATAAAAAACTTTTCCAATAATAAGTAAAAAACAAACTAAAAAAATCATCAATACAATATTTATTCTTACATGAGTAGATTTAAAAAACATATAATCACCTAAGTAATTATATGTCTTAATACAATATTTATTTTGAATATAATGTGAACTATTAATTTCTTAATTTAAATGTTTTTGACGCATACTTATATGAAAGAAATAATGCTACTAAACTATAGATAATACTAAATATAATCATACAACTACCAAATAGTAAAGTTGGTATTTTAAGCTGAATAGCAAAATAACAAATAAAGTATGTAGCTGAACTAATTATTGAAAACATTGGATTTTTCATTTCCAGATTAATATTATATGGTTGTAATAAATAATAAAGCACTAGATAATGAACCGAAAAGAATATTGAATAAGCAATAATAGTAAAGAAAGTTAATAAATAATCAATATTATTTTCTACTCCTCCTGTAGCAAATAAAAGAATAGTAAGACCACTACCAATTATTACTGCTGGTAAAAGATTTAGTTTAATTAAAGTTTTAAGTCTCTCTCTAAATAATTTTAGTATAGCACTTGGTTGTCTATAAAAGCGATAGAAAAGCATACTATGATCACAATTCATAAACATTGTTTGGGTAATATTTTGTCCCCTATTAACAAAGTACATAATAAATAGAAAATAAGGCAATGATACTCTTAAATATTCATTTAAATCTTTATTAAACTTTCCATAAAATATTGCTGTTAATATCAAAGTAATAAATATCAATAAAAATATAATAGACATCTTTTGACTAGCTTTTGTAAGTATTTTTTTATGTCTACTAACAAAAATATCATTAAAATACTCATAACCTTCTTTATTAGAAGTAATAACACCATCATTTGTAATTTGTTTTCTATATGTATCAATACTAATATTTTTAGTAGAATTAGGAACCATGAAAATAACATTATTAGGACTTAGTAATTCTTTATACATGCATTTATAATTATTAAATGATTTAATATATTTTAAAGAAATAATCCCTGAGATTAAACTTATAATAAATAATATATAAAATATATTACTAGTTATAATTAAGCCAAAAAACGGTAATCCATAAGCACATATTAAAAGAAAAACAGTAATAATAATTGTTAATAAAACAGGCATATTTTCGTTTGTAATTTTATTTTTCTTATTATCTTTATATAAAATAAATGCACTTATGGTAGTTTTTACACATGCCACAAAAAAAGTAAGCATTAAACATACAGTTGGATCAATTTTATTAAATATACCAAATATAACTAAAAGTGGCATGAAACCAATCAGTACTTTAAACAGGAAATAATAATAGTTAGATAAAGTATACTGCTTAGCCTCAAATTTCATAAGTATCATTGCATAATATTTATCTTTAGAAGGATTAAATAAATGAGTATTGATAAATCCACCAATTATTGTTAGAAATATAAAAATATGTACGAATATATTTGATCCATTTTCATATAAAGACATTGGTAATAAAATCATTAATAATATATACAATAATTTCCCTAAAAAAATTGAATTAAATTCTATTAAAGCACTTATTATATTTGCAAATATTTTAAGACCATTACTTTTATATAAAGAATTAGGCAACAGTTTTCTTATAATAGGTATTTGTTTTAAGGAATATATAATTGAATTAACTTTATACGCGTTTTTTAATTTAAAAGATATAAGAAATGAATTAATCATTTTTATCACCTTTTAATATAGAGATTATCTTGTCAGTAAATTTTGCATTATTTAGATTTTCTTTTAAAGCTTCTTCAAGCATACCATTATTTAAAATAACTATTTCATCACATAAATCTAAAGCCAATTCCATTATATGTGTAGAAAAAACAATAATATGATCTTTCTTTAATTTCCTAAGCATTTTCTTCATCTCATCAGCAACAACTATATCAAATGAAGTAAGTGGTTCATCTAAAAGCAGAATTTTAGGGTTAGCAATTATATTAACAAGTAACTGCATTTTATTCTTCATACCATGAGAATAATCCTTCATTAATTTATCTCTATCATCATTATCTATCTTCATAAAATCGAAATACTCATCGATTGTTTTTAGTTTTTTTATTTTATCTTTATTTATATCAATAAAGAATTTTAGAAATTCCCTACCTGTTAAAAAATCTGGTACTATTGGTGTCGATAAAACATAACCAATATCGTCTGAAACAATGCTTCTTTTTTCATCATCTTCTGTTATAAAAAAAGCTCCACTGTCTACATCAATATCTTCATTTAAACAATTAAATAATGTTGTCTTACCTGCTCCATTTTTTCCAAGTAACCCATAAATTTTACCTTCTTCAAAAATAAAATTTATATCTTTTAATACTTCTTTTTTTTCAAAACTTTTTTTTAAATTTTCAATTACTAATTTCATAATTCCACCTCAAATATTTTTTTTATCTATATAAGTATATCATAACATGTTTTATTTAATGTATTTAACTATTTCATTTAATATATCTGTGTTCTTATCAACCTTTATTGTATGTATACCTATTTTATTAGCGCTTTCTATATTCTCTAAACTATCATCTAATAATAACATTTCTTTTGAATTAATATTAAGGTCTTCTAATATATATTTATAAAACTCTAAATCTGGTTTGACTAAATTAATTTCAGCAGATATATATATTTTATCTATTAATCTAGTATCAAAATTTGCATTAATATAATCTCTAATATAAGAAACATGATTACTAGCAATAACAATAATTAAATCAGGAAAAACAGTTTTTAAATTCTTTAATATATTTGGGAATTTGACTTCATAGATATTATTAATAATATATTTAATATTGTCTTCAACATTTATATCATTAGATATGGTTTTTCTTATAACTTCTTTATACTCATTATCACTTTTGTTTTTTCCAAATAGTCTTTCCATTTTATCTTGTATTTCACTAAGTTCAAATGAATTTTCTCTAACTAATACACCAATTAAATCAAATGCTATTACTTTCATATTACACTCCTTATATTATATAAATAATAAAAAAGTTTAGATAAAATCTAAACTTTCATTACTTAATAAACGTTCTTAAAACTCTATCAAATTCAGACTTTATTATTGGCTTAGATAAATAATCATCGAATCCATCAGCTAAATATTTTTCACGCGAACCGTCTACTGCATTAGCTGTTAAAACAACAATTGGTCTTTCATATGTTTTTAGTTCTTGTATCTTTTTAAAGGTTTCTACTCCGCTCATCTCTGGCATCATATCATCCATGAATATTAAATCATATTTTTCATTACTAATTATCTTATCTAAACATTCTTTCCCGCTTAAGACAAATTCTACTGTTGGATTATATGGTTTTAAGACTGTTGTTGCTATTTTAATATTAAGTTTATTATCATCAACTATTAATATTCTTTTTCCAGTCAAATCTAGTTGAGCAACTGCTGATGAAGTATTTAGTGTGATATTATTAGAACCTATATTATTTTCAGGAACTGCTATAGGCGAAACTTCCGGAGTTACTACTTTTGGCTCCTCAGGAATTATTACCTCTTTTACAGTTATATCATCAATATATGTCGTTAATATTCTAAATAATTCACTTCTATCAATTGGTTTTGATAAATAGTCATTAAAGCCACTAGCTAAGTATTTTTCTCTTATACCAGTAAGAGCATTTGCTGTCAAAGCAACAACTGGGATACTAAAATTCGGAAGTTTTTTTAATTCATTTAAAACTTCTAATCCATTCATATGTGGCATCATGTCATCCATTAGAATTAAATCATATGTTACGTCTGACTTAATTAGATTTATACATTCTTGACCTGATTCAACTGTATTAATAGTTGGATTATAATACGACAATAACTTTTTAGCGATTTTCAAATTTAGTTTATTATCATCAACAACTAATATCTTCTTACCTGCTAAATCTATTTTTGCTTCAATAGGCGAAACTTTTTTATTAATTTCTTCTAGTGGTTTATTTTCAATTCTTTGATCAATAGCTACAGTAAATTTTGACCCCTCACCATAAATACTTTGAACGACAATTTTACCACCCATAAGTTCTACTAATTGCTTTGTTATAGCAAGTCCTAAACCAGTTCCTTCAATAGTAGTATTTCTATCTTCATCAAGTCTTTGAAATTTTGTAAATAATTTATCAATATTTTCTTTCTTTATACCACGTCCTGAGTCTTCTACTGAAACAACTAATCTACATATGTCATTCATATTAACACACATAACTTTAAAATCAACAAACCCAGTATCAGTATATTTAATTGCATTAGTTAATAAATTAATTATTATCTTTTTGATATTAGAATGATCACCATATAAAACAGGTGGAATATCATTAGCAATTGAAACTCTAAAATCTAGTGCTTTATCTCCAAGTCTTGCGATGCTTAATTTTCTTATTGATTCAAATAACTCTTTACTATCATAATCAGAACTTATAATTTCAAGTTTTCCTGCTTCAATCTTAGATATATCAAGAATTCCATTCACTATTTCAAGTAGGGTCGCAGAAGCTCCTATTACATCTATTGCATTCTCTTTAGCTTCTTCAATAGTATCTGCATCTTTTATACATTCAGAAAAACCTACTATTGCATTAAGAGGAGTTCTAATTTCATGGCTCATACTTGAAAGGAAATCACTCTTTGCATTATTGGCATGTTCAGCTTGTTCCTTAGCAATATTTAACTGTTCTATCATTTTCATATCTGGATTTTCTATTGTAAAGTACATTAAAAGTGTAATAAATGTTTCCATTGATGTCATTAATAATAATTGTGGATTATAATGCTGAATTAACATTACAATAGCTGCCATAAGAATAAATGATATTAGTGGTATTATTTTTTTTAATTTTATATTTTTTCTTTTTATTAAAATACACATTAAAGTTATAACAATTGATATAGATGACATTATATAAATAAATTTAACACTAGGTCCATAAGTATAAAGTCCACTACTATCATTATTATAGTATATTGGTAATAGAGCAATAAAAATCATTGCCAGTGTTGATACAATAAAAAAGAAATACTTTATTCCACTATATTTTCTAATTTTAGTGTTCTCATCATCACTATCTTGAATAATTGAAATTGTTAATATATATATCACATTTAATAGTAGCCATAAAACTAAATATATTAAATATCCTTTTGAAATAATTTCATTAAACAGAGGAAAAACATCCATATTTCTTATAGTAAAAAAACATGAAATATGAAGTAATTGACCTATAAAATTTGTTATAACTATATACTTATATATTCTATTTTCATAGTTATTAATTCTTTTTTTAGAAAAGTAAGCCCATATCAACAATATAATATCTAATAATCCAAAAATTTGAAAATAAATTGTTTCCATATAATCATTCCTCTATTATCTATCACTATGACATATTATAACATATTTTTTAAATATGTGAAAATTTTATTTGATTTTAAATATAGAAAAAGCACTCACCTAAAGTGAATGCTTAACTACTATTTTACTAATTGTTTTTCTTTATAATAAGTATAATTTTTTTTGTTTGCATCTGTTCTTTTTATTGTATCTTCTATGTTTATTTGTGTAGGTTGAGAGAAATCTTCTAAAGATGAACATTTATTTATTAAAACATTTATTATTTCTTCTTTAGATAAATTACAATCACTCTTAAGTGAAATATAAGCTACTGGACTTGGAACAGCTCCTGAATCAGATTGGACAACTATACAATCTTCAACTAAGCCTGTAGAAAGTATTACATTTTCTACGTTACCAGAATAAACTTTAACGAAATTCCCTTTACCGTCACTTGTAATGAAACATTCCCTTATTCTTCCACCTAATTTAATTAATCTTCCTGCAATACCATGAACTGATCCAAAAGTATCAGAAACAAACCATTTTTTACCATTTTCATCAACTACAAAGGATTCTTTTGTTGCTTTTTCATTATTATAATAATCCTGAGCTATAGTTGGACCAGAAAGACATAAAATACCCTCTTGATCTTTTGGTAAATCTTTTTTTGTTTTTGGATCGATTGCTTTAGCCTCTATACCATTCATTAATAAGAAATATTTATTAAGACCAAATTTAAGTGCAGTGGCACTACCCATTTCACCAAAACCAAAACCATCTATTAATAATGGTGAATAACCCAATTCTATAAACATTTTTAATAGTTCTTTTTTCTCTGATATTTGATAAGGTTCACCACCAGAAACAATGTATTTTAATTCAGAAAGTTTTTTTATTAAATTTTCTCTATCAAGAGATTTTGAATCAATATTCTCGGCAAGTTCTTTATCTAATAATTTATAAAAACTTGGTATAGCTTGTATTTTGTTTGGTTCTTTTTCAAATAAACTGTTAAAATCTAATGCTGTTCCCTCACAATGAGCTGGCATCACTAAAGTTTTACCTAATAATAATATCATTATTGTACTATTGATAGCAGCATATGGGTATTCATGAGAAACAACCCCAAGTACACTTTCACCATTAGCAACTTTTTCGTTTGTTGTATTAGAAACAGTTTTAACCATATTAGTATATACTCTATTTGGAATAGAGATAGGTTTTGGTTCACCACTTGAACCACTTGTATATAGTATAGAAGCAATATCATTACTATATACATCTTCTTCATATGTTTCTTTTATTAAGCTACCTTTTCTTTGAACTTCTTCCCAAGTTGCAATTGTTATATTTGGATTCATACTTTTAAAATTATTAATTTTTGATACATCACACTTTGACATAACTATAACATTTTTAATTTTTGTATCAGCAACTATTTTACTTAAAACATCTATATTATTTTCATCTGTAAATATAGTTTTTGAGTCAAAATTCAATATATTATTTTTCAGTTTTTCTTCTTTGGAACCATTGAAAATTCTAGCATTAACTAATCCTAAACTATTCATAGCAAAGAATGAAACTATACCTTCTATTGAACTAGCAGCACATATAGAAATTCTCTCACCTTTTTCTGAACCAACAACATAGTGCAAATAGTTTTTTAAATTTTTTATTTCTTCTTGCATTTCCATGAAAGTTATTTCTTTGTCCTGATTAATTGCTACTGTATTTTTTAATTCTGGGTGTTCTAATAATAATTTTTCTAAGCATAAATAAGGTGATTCTATTTTATTAGTCTTACTTATTTCATTCGATTTAACTACTTTATAATGACTTTTCAAATTTTTAAACAACAATGCATATGTAACTAGATTACTGACAAGTACACCATTTTTAGATAATTGCATTTTCACATTTTTCATTATTTCTTTAGAATTCATATTATTCCCTCTTTTTCTAATGACGTTTATACTACCACAATCTTTTCTTTTTGTCAAAACTACACTTTCAGGATTAAATATTAATTGATTTCTACAATTTGAATTATACTCTTTAAAATAAAATAAAGAAATAGTTTTTATTTAAAAAATTACTTTCTAGTAAACTTTGTATAAAAAAAACAAGTTTTACCTTGTCTTTTTTATTTCATTAACTTTATTATTTATTTCCTCAATACCTGTTACAGCAAAGTCAGTTGATCTATTTTCAATAATATTGATATTAAAATTATAACTTCCATTATCTATAAACTGATTAAAATCATTTCTTTTCACTAAAAAAGTAACATCTTTTAAATCACTATTACTTTTATCTATATGCATTAAAAATAAAATGGGATTTACATTTGGATAATCATCAATATATATGAAATCACTTACTTGTGAATCTGGAATAATAGTACTAAAAGAATTTATTAAACCAGCCATTTGTGTACCTTTAGCACTATCTTTAGTAAGTTTTTTTGGAGCACATCCATCATATATATAACCATCTACACCAAATTGTGGTCCTACAATGGTACTTAATTTTGATTCTTCTAAAATAGGAAGTAAGTTATTGTTAACTATTTCTTCAATTTCTTTGCAAGAAGCACTTGATACAAAACAAAATACAGTCTGATCTAGTCCCAATTGCTTCTTTATATCTTCAATACTTCTTAATAATTCAATTTTTTTCCTATTATCTAGTGCATTATATGTGCCTTCTATGTCTGAACAAACTAATAAAGTCTTTTTCATATTTTCACCTTATTTCATTTTCTTAACTAAACTTATGCCACATAAATCCCTACAACCATAAGCTGCAACTGCAGAAGGAAAATCCTTTTCAATAACTTCTTTGAAATACTTTAATGATTTTATATAATCTTTTATTTCATCCATTTCAACTTTATCTTTTAAAACATTGCCTACTACTACTAAATTATTATCATAATCTTCAACATTTTCTTCATTAACAATATTTGCAACTAACTGTCTAAAACAGTTATGTGTTTTGCCTCTTAAGATACCGTCTTGAACTAAATTACCGTTGTTATTAAACTGAACTTTAAATTTAAAACCAGTTCTAACTGCAGCACTAGCTAAAATAAGTTTTGCTTTATCAGTAGTAGACATATCTGTTTTATTACGCCCACTTCTTATAAACCCATCAGGATTTGGCACAAAGAAAGTAGTTTTAATATACTTTTTAAATTCTTCTAATTTATCAATAACTTCTGTAGCCTGAAGTCCACTATTAATTAAATTTTTAGCATATTCAGATATTATTATACCTCCAGTTGTTGCATTTAGTGTATCTACTACATATACGCTATTATCATAATCTTCATTAACTAAATTGGCAACCAAATTAGAAAGATTATAACTTCCTTCACTTATGCCACTACTCATACTTAAATGAATGACATCATTACCATTTACTAAGTGTTTTGTAAAATCATTTCTATAACTATCAAATAATGGTGAAGACGTTTTGTAAGTGTAACCTTTCTCTAAATCTTCAATAATTTTTTTATTATTAATATTTAAACCATCTAGATACTCTTTTCCATCAGTATCACATAATATTTGAACAGGTATTTTATCAACACCATCATCTAGTGTACCAACTCCGCTATCAACTGTAAGCATAACTTTTTTCATTTATATTCCCCCAATATATGCTATTTTAATTTAACTTTACTTTTAGACTTATTATAGTAGTATTCTTTTTTACTATTACCACATATAATTTCATGTTTAATTACTTTATTTAATATAGTAAACTTATCAAGTATTCGGTAGACTTTCTTCTCATTAGCTTCAATTTCCCCAAGCCTCGTAATTAAACTATCAATGTATATCGTGCTTTTGTCTAAATATATCTCTCCTTCAATACATCTATTTTCTTTATCTATATTAAAAAAGCCTGACATATATATAATATTATCACTATCTTTTTTTAAATGAAGACTAATTAGATTACCTTTTTTAATACCATTTATAGGATATACAGTATCACTTAATTCACACGTTTTTTCTATTAAATCAAGAAAAAACAAATGTAATTCTCTTGGAAGATTTGCAGGAAAGAGATGTTCAAATGCAAGAACATCTAATTTATTTTTCAATTTTATCTCCCTTAAAAACAAATAACTTACTTAAAATGTAGTTTCCTATTGTAACAATAACTTGAGATACCAATTTTCCTATTTTATCATTTCCCTTAAAAACAGTAACAATAATAAACATAGCAAACATGTCCATAAGAAGAGTGATAACTCTTGATGATGTAAATGAACATATCTCCTTAAATATATTCTTATTCTTGCTTTTAAATACAAATACCCTATTCGTTATATAGGCAAAAGCAACAGCGCATACCCATGATATTATATTTGCTACTTGCAATTGCCAACCTATATTAGGATCTAAAAAAGTTACAACACACAGATAATAAGTACTTAAACTTACAACAGTAGTAAGAACTCCTACTATTAAGTAATTAACTATCTCTTCATATTTCTTATATATTTTTTTTACATACAACACCATACTAAACCTCTTGTTCTATCGATAATAATTTATTAACATTAACTAATTCCTGTAAATTTGATTTTATTACATCGTAATTACTTGTATTTTCAATTATCATTATATATTTTGTATTCTCTATTATTTTATTTACTGTAATAGGATTCAACTGCAATATAGTACTTATTTCGTTATACTGAACCTCTATATATCCTTCTGCTATTTTATTACCAAAAGTCACTTCTACTTTATACTGATTATTATCACTTAATTGAAAATATAAACTATCTTCACTAATACACTCATCTTTATTAATTAAATCATTTTTGAGCTTAACTATCTTATTTTCATACATTACTGTTAGAGTAAAAAACACATAAAAAATAATTAATACTAGTATTGTTACTTCTGAATTTCTTGCTAAAAATTTCATTATTCTCAATTCTATCACCTAGTACAATTATAACATGAAATTGCATAAAATTATGATATAATTACATTGAGGTAGATAATATGGATATTTTGATAAAATTCGATAATAATTTTTCAGAAAGTAAATTTATAACAAATATTAATAATATTTTTATACAATTACATTTAAGTCTCACGACAAACAATTTAGATAAGATTAAACATTTTGTTAGTGATGAAATTTATAATACTTTTAAACATAGATTAGATAATCTAAATAATAGTAATCAAGTTCAAATGTTTGACGAAATAAATGTTAAACAAACTACTATTTTAAAAGTAGAAGAATTAAGTGATAAGTTTTCAATAAAAGTAAATATCACTTCTAGATATATGGATTACATTATTGATAAGAATACAGGCAAAAAAATATATGGTGATGACACCAGAAGAGTTGAAAAAGAAAATTATTTAACTTATGAAAAAAGAAAAGATTTTATTTTACAAAGTGAAGCTAGAAAATGCCCTTCTTGTGGCGCTAATATAGATGTTAATGCCAATGGAAAATGTGAGTATTGTGGAACAGTGTATAATTTAGAGAAACACGACTGGATTCTTACAGAATTGGAGACACTATAAAATGAAAATAATTAATAAATATTATAAGTTATCAATTCTTTTAATAATCGCCATTTGTATTGGCGTTACATATTTTAATTATATTACACCAAAAGTAAAAGCTGATTCAGGATTTGACGGTAGTTACGATGGTGGTTCTAGCTGGGATAGTGGCGGCTCTGATTGGGGCGGTGGTTCTAGCTGGGATAGTGACTCTAGCTTTGGTGGTAGTGGCGGAAGTGTTGGACCTCTTGGCTTTATTGGTTCCGTATTCGCTCTCGTAACATTCTTATTTATATTCACTCTTTTCATAATGATGACAGGAAAAGGTGCTAAAAAGTTTTCCCATTCTAATACAAATGGCAATTATTCTAGCAACCGTAATCAAGTAATACCTTATGACATTATAAAGATAACTAATGTTCTTCCAGATTTTAATGTAGATGAATTTAGAAAAACAACTTACGATATATACAAAAAAATACAAGTTGCATGGATGGAATTTGATAATGATAGTTTAAGAAATCTTACTACTGATGAAATGTATAATATGTACATAAGTCAATTGGAAACTTTAAAACTAAAGAAACAACAAAATGTAATGCGTGATTTTAATCTATACGATTTTGAAGTTATAGGAATGGAAACTGATAATAATAACATTTCTATTACTGTTGCAATGATGATTTCATGTTATGATTATATAGTTGATCAAGTTTCGTATAGAACTCTAAGAGGTAGAACAGATACTAAAGTAGTTTATCACTATAATATGACTTTTATTAAAAGTATAAGTGCTAATAATAATATAAATTATTGTCCTAATTGTGGAGCTCCAGTTAGTGATAAAGCATCAAGAAAATGTACTTATTGTGATTCAGTAATTGTTAGTGATAATCATAATTGGGTTTTATCTAAAAAACAAGTTGTAAATCAAAAATATGAATAAAAAAAAGGCTATGCCTTTTTTATTTTGTTCTCATATATAGTTAATAAAATAAACATTGTTAGTCCTAATAAACTCAGTTTTGTTCCTGTCTTTCTAAAAGGCGCTTCATAAGTGATTTTTATATCATGATGCCCTTTATTAATTTTAAAGCCTATAAAACCAACATTCGTTTTCTTATAATCTGTTTCCATTCCATTAACAAAAACTTTGAAACCCTTATCGTATGGAATCGATAAGTTAAAATAACCATCATTAGTAACATCTATATCACCTACTATATTATCTCCACTTGTCTTTTCCATATCAAAATGAAATTCATCAACATTCTCATTTAAATTAGCAATATCATCATAATCTAATAAATATACCTCTATATTACTAATATAAAATGTTCCTTTTGTAAAGGAAATATTTAGTTCATTATCATCATATAAAGTATAATCGAAAGTTGTATTACTATTATAATACTTCCATTTACGAGAACTAAGTTTATTCTTATTTCCGTTAATTGTAATAGTAATTTCATTCTTTTTTCTTGTAGGAATATTATTATTCTTAAATCTTATATACATAATTTTATTTGAAACATCTGTATTAATTTTCAACTTGATATTACCAGTTGCTGATTTAGAAATTATTTTATATCCTGATTTTGTTTTTTCATATGTAACATCTTTTATACTTTCCACTTGGTAATCAAGAGTTGTATCTTTTAAATCACTTATAATACTATTACGGCTTTCATCATCTACTACAATATTATTTAGTAATGATACTGTAGTATTTGGATACTTCAACTTATTAAAATCTCTAGTACTGAGGATGTGACTAGATGCATAACCAATTGGAAGAACATCATCTCTCTCATATACCATAACTCCATCTTTAGTAGCTATTAATTTGGAATTAAGTGGCACTTCACCCTTTGTAATTATATATCTATCACCCATAAGTATTTGAAATAATGGGTTATTAACTGCTACCATAGTTGACTTAGTACGATAAGGTATAGAATTATTAAATACATTATAATAAAAATCGTTATAAATCTTGTTAAAAGTAGATGAGTAAATAGAAGTTTGATATTGTTTCATATTATAAATACTATTAATATCCATATATCTTTCAATCATATTTTCAGTTCTATATATATTATCATCATTTTTATATAAATTAGCTACTAATGAAGATAAAGCTTCGTTATCAATACTTTTTACTTGACTTTTTGTTATTAATTTATCACTAGCATTTATCTCTAAAGCCGTAATAAAGCATAATAAACATAAATATGCACTTACCACTCTTGTTTTTTTTGTGTGCTTAAAAACAAGAATAATTAAAATAACACCTAATATATCTAAACTTATAAATAAAGATCTAGATAAGATAGAGCAAATTACTCCTATTATTATTACATAAAAAAGACTAATTTTATTATTAAATAAATTTTTTAAAAACTCCGCTGTTAAAATAAGCACCATGGGTAAAAAAGGAATTAATGATTTAGAATCTACATATAAAGTTCCATTAAATACATAATTAAATACTGGAAATATGGATATTAATAACAATATAATTCCTAAGAATCTATTTTCTTTTTTTCTTGTAAAAATCATATATATAATGGCTATTAATGTTACAGAAGTAGTCCCAATACCATATGCATCATAAAGTAAATAATTAAACTTAGTATTAGGAATTAATAAGCTAAAAATATTCATTGCATTACTACCGTTTCCTCTACTATTTAATAAAACATAAAATGTAGGAAGTATTAATATCATAGATAATAAAATAGATATTATAAATGGTAAGGCAATTTTTAATGACTGTATAATGTAAGTCTTTAATTTGAATGTATTATTTTTTAAATATAAATATGTATAGTATAAAAATAATACTAATAATCCACCTACACTGTAGTAATAACTAGTCATTATCATAAGAAATGAACTTAGTATTAATAAGCTGGATTTCCCTTTAGCAACATATTTGTCTACCCCGTATAAACCAAGTATTAAAAATGGCATATAGTTCATGAACATAATATGTCTATGACTATGAAATAGTAGTGGCCCAGAACACAGTAACATAACACTACATATTAAAGAGACTCTAAAACTATACTTATTTTTTCTTAAAAAGAAATAAAATAATATAGCACTTAAATATAATAGTATTAAACTACTAAAAACTATATAATTAAGCATACTTATTTTTGGTAATAAGTATGAAAATAAGATTACTGGGCTAAATAAACCATAATATGATAGATAATATATATTTTCACCAGCACCTAAGTTAAAAGCAAAATTTGGAAATAATTTTCCTGTATCGTAAAATAAGTTTCTAAAGTATTCTGGTATCAAGTAATGTTGATTTTGCCAATCTACAGATGAACCATATAAACAATCACTTCTTGTTAAATATAGATAAATACAAAAAATGATTAAAAGGAAAAAAGATGCTGCAAATATATTTTCTTTCTTTTTCTTAGTCATTATTATCACTCCATTTTTTATAAGGAATCCATACTTCATGATTTAACATATGCCCATAAGGTTTAATTATAGCCTGTGAAGCATATAAAGGAACTAATGTATTAACCTTAATATTATAATTTTCATCAGTAATAGATTCTAAATCATCAGGAACTGAGTTAGATTTATAATATCTTCCAAAATACACTAAATTTTTAGAACTTACTATTTCTGTCACTATCTTACTAGTCATTTTATGTTGAACGTGACCATATTCACCATCAGGATTATGAGTTACAACAAGCTCCCAATCTTTATAATTAATTATTGTTTTTAATGAATTAGTTACTGAATCATATACACTATTCCAGTCGTCTCTTTTTCCATTAGTTTTATCTGGATAACCTAGCATAATATAATCATCATTTGTCTTTGACATAACATTTTTAAATTCTTCAACTCTTTTTAAATCCACACCACAAGTAACACAAATTACCAAATAGTTATCATCAATTAAGTGACTTCCACCCCAAATGATATCATCATCAGGATGAGCAACTATCATAAGTTTTGTAGTTGAATCTAAATCTAATGAATTTAATTCTTTTATTATCGAATCTTCTTTTTGTTTAATAGTTTCTCTAGTCAAAACTTGACATACAATATCTACTATCATTAATACAAATAGTACAAATATTATAAATAAAAAAATCTTTTTTTTCATAATAATCACCACCTAAAAAGTATACCATAAAATATGTCTAAAAAAATGTCAAATTTGTCATAAAAAAAAGATATATATTAAATATCTTTTATATTATTATATTAATCTAGTTTTTTACCGCATTGTGTACAGAATTTTCCAACTTTTGCTGCACCACAATCTGGGCAAAATGCTAATGAAGGTTTTGCTTCTTCAGAAACACTTCCTGCAAAAGCAGTACCTGATACAGAACTTGATGCAGAAGAATCAGAAGCAGTATTTGTAGGAGTAGATCCTGCCATTGCAGTATTCATCATACTTGAACCTTGTGCTCCAGCCATTCCCATTCCCATAAAGCCCATCATTGCGCCATTTTCATTTCCTGCTGCTGTTTTAGTAGCTTCAGTAACACCAGCTGCAACCATGCCAGACATATTATCTGTAAACATTTGTCCTTTTTGTTTTTCAATATTAAGTTGTTTTTCCTGAACATCGTATGCACTAACTTGTGCTTTTGATTCATCAGTTAAATTCATTCTAATAGCTACATCTGTAACTTCAAGACCATACTTTTCTTTCCAAGAAGAATTTAAACATGTATTCATTTGATTAGCTATATCAGTATTATACATACCAATCTTACCAAAAGACACACCATTTTTAACCATAACATTTGAAATGGCTTCACTCATCTTTTCACTAAATTTTATTTTTAATTGACCACCAACGACATCATCATAAGTTAATGTATCTTTTGGATTTGCTCCAATCACTCCATTAACAAGTAATGCAGGATCAACCACTTTAAATGCATATTCACCATTAAATGTTACACTTAAATTTCCGTATTTTACATCTTCAATAAATTGTGGCTCAGCTGAACCAAACTTATTCCCTGTTATAGTAAGTAAATTAACATAGTATACTCTTTGATCTTTAGCAGTTTGACCACCATAAGTAATACGATTTCCTATATTTTTAATTGAATCGATAATTCCTTTGCCAAGACCACCTGTAAATATACTTGGTTCACTACCATTATCTAAAGTATAAGTACCAGACTCAGAAGTAAATTCTTTAATAGAACCATTTTCAATTATCATCATTGCCATTCCATCTGGAACTGCAATAGTACTACCATTAGTAATAACACCTTCTGAATAATGTTTATTACCTTCTCCATGAGAAACAACACCTTTTTGAATTATTACATCTCTTTCAATAGTTGGACATGTGACAAACTCTTTAAATTGGTCGCCAAATGTTGAGCTTACGGAAGATGCTACCGCTTTAATTAAACCCATATTCATACCTCTTTCTTTCAATAACTGAAATCAAAATGAATTAATCACTTCTATTCTATAATCATTATATCATATATATAAAATAAAAAAAAGAAATATTAGAATGTAAATTCTTCTGTTTCTTCTTTCTTTACCTCAATAATTTGAAGTGTACTAATTAAATTATTAATACGAATAACATTTTTATCATTATATAATTCCTCTTTAATTAGGTTAGTATTATTAATAGGTATAGTAAAGTCTAATAAATAGTTATTTATTATTACATAATTATGTACATCAATAACACTATCATTAAGAATCTTTTTTTGAAAAAAAGCCTGTATATAACTAACTTTTCCTGATTTCATTAAACTTTCAGCAACAACAAAACTGCCATTTTTAATATAATTATCTCTTATTTCTATATATTTTTGCTTTAGTAATCCGTTTTCAACTTTACAAATTCTACTAATATTAATAGTAACTCTAGAAAGGGGCTTAATTACGAATAACGTATTTTCGCTAGTACTAGATTTATTATAGTTTACCCTACTTATTACTTCCCAGTTTTCGGGAATTTGAAATATAAAACCCACTACATCATTTCTTAAATAACTAGCTGGGGCAAAAACTTCATTTTTTGTAAGATCGTATAATATATTTTTTGTTAAAGATTTGATATATATTTTTGAACTATCTGTTACTGGTAGCTGATATATTTTTAATAAATTTTGAAGCATTTCTTCTGTTATAGAAGTTGGTATGCTTTTTTCCTTTAAAGCTGGTATTATTACAGCAACCTCATCTATTTTTACAATTCTTCCCTGAAATCTAGCAATATTAGTTAATTGTCTTTGATTATATCCAGTAGATTTATAATGTTCACTATATGAATATAAGTAATTAGCAAAACCATAGTTTTTCATATTATAAAAATAATCTCCTAGTCTACTATAAAAATCTGATAAATCTGATGCTTGATAAATGTATTTATGATTATCAAGTAGAATATTATACATTTTATCTAAATCATTATTATTAAGATAACATTCAGCTATTTTAAATATGGCTCTAGAAAAAAATGGATTTATCTTGATACACCTTTCAAAATTAATTAAAGCATCCTCATAGATTCCATCATCTAAATAAGTTAATCCTAAGAAGAAATAGATATAATGAACTGGAATTTCTAAAATATTATAACTATTAGAAATTTCCGCTTGTGATAAATACAAAATATTTTCGATTGGGTTTTCAAACGAATGTATATCTTTAGTTAAATCATATTTTAAAGATACTTTATTAATTAAATCTTCTATAAGCATTCTTGCCTCAGTGGTATCTTGATTTTTATCAAGTAATGCTGTTGATATAGCTTTCATAGACTCATTGTATATTTGCGAAATACTTTTTTCAATTGCTACTTCTTCCATATTATCATCTACTTTCTATATATTATTTTAACATATAAAAACACAAAAAAGAAAGTTATTTAAACTTTCTATTTATTAAGCACTATATGTGTCAGAATATTTTGTAACTCCGACTATTATAGTATTGCTCCAGTTTCTATTAACATAGTAACTTGCTGAATAAGCAATACCGTTTTTTACATATTCAATAATTAATTCGTCAGAATCTTCTAATCTATTATTAACTAATAATCTTGCAATATAATTATTATTTAATGCTAAATATTTATCTTCAAATCTAATTTTGATTTTAAACCAATCCAAATATTCATATCCAAATTTAACTTTTGTAATAACAACATCGCTAGCTATATCATTAATAACTAAATATTTATAATTCCAATCATTTGGAACTGTAGTTATTGTAGCATTAAATGATAACAATGATAGTGCTTTTAAATTATTAATATCAGTGATTGCTTTACTTTTTAAACTATTAATAGAAGATATTGTTAATGCATTATCAATATTACTATTTGCTGTATCTCGTATTGAATTTGCCTGTGTTACATAATTATTTTTAAGTGCTTGGTTATTAATTGCTGTTTGAATTTCATTCTTTGCAGATGATTTAATACCCACAAATAATGAATCTATAGCACTTTTTGCAGAATTTACTGCAGAATCAATAGTTGATTTTGTAGTTAAACTGCCTATTCCAGAAGCACTTACTATTCCAGTAATTTCTAATGACGTAGTATCAAATTCAAATGATGTTGCATAATTA
>JAEWBI010000055.1 GCA_023391185.1 Bacillota bacterium
AATGTGAATCCTTTTTTCAAATAAGACACCTCTTTTCAAGACGAATTTTTATAATATCTATTTTTTATAAATCAATCATTCTATAAGTAGTATGCCTATAATAGCGATAATTATTGAGTTTATCATACTTTTTAAAAGAGAATAATTAAAAATATAATATATAGATTACAATTAAATTAATTATTTGTGTTTATTATATTTTGGAATGTGTTTTTAGTAAGAAAAAAAGAACTTAATCAAGTTCTTTTCTATTTATTTAAAATATCTTCAATAATGCTACTATTTAATATATAATACCAATCTTCCCAGTTATCTGTTTGTTGCAACTCATCAAGCAAGTCAACTTTATCTATTTCATATAAATATATTTTTTCTAGTAACACCTTTAATATATAGAAATTCCAAATATTTATTATATCTATCTTCGTATAATTATCAAATGGTTTTAATATTTTTTTAGCGATTTTAACATCGATTTCTTTACCATTCTTACTAAATTTAATAGCGAATACTACTAAGTCATAAAGTTTAGTAAATATAGCAGTTTCATCTAAATCTATTAATGTGAAGTCACCCTTATCATCCCAAATAATATTAGAAGGTGCTAAATCACCATGTATTAATTCTGTTTCATAAAATATGTTATAATTTTGTAATTTCATATACTTCTTAAGTAATTCATCTATTAAGACTCTATTAATTTTACTTGTTTTCATTTCTCTTAAAGAATTATAGTAGCAATCAACTTTATCTAAAATACTAGTGTATTTTTTTGTACAAGGTTTAGATAATTTTATGAAACTTAATACTTTACTTATTTGCTCTTCATTAAGTTTTTTTAAATGCTTACCTTCTACATATTCGTAAATACATACACTACAATTATGTACATTATAAAATTTTCCATCTGTTGGATTTAAAACTAACACATTATTTTTTCTAGCTATTTCAATAAGAGCATTAATTGCTTCTTTATCAATATTTTTACGATATATTTTTGCTATATACTTTCTTTTTGTTGTAGTTACTAAATATACAATATTAGTTATACCACCATCGAGTTTTTTTAGTTCTAATATCTTTTCTTTAAAATTTTCTTTGAAAACTTCATTAATTATATTACTATTATAATTTTTAATAGTATTTTTATAAACATTAACTACTTTATTAATAACTACTTCAGAACAATAGGCCTCATTTATGCGTTTTTTTATAAAGATCGAATACTCTTTTTGTGCATTTTTATCTTTATATAAATCAATAATTTTACTGGCTAAGTCCTCGCTAGTTATACCATCATATAAATATCTAGTATCACCATCTAAGATTTCTTTCATACCACTATTAATACTACCTACAAAGGGTAATCCACAAGCCATACTTTCTAAAACCACATACGGGAAATTATCAAATAATGATGGAAAAACACCAATAGCTGCGCTGTTATAAAAATCATTAAGTTCGCTGTTTAATAACTGTCCTTTAAATTCTAATTGTTTATGATATTTTTCAGGAATAACTTCATATATATATTCTTTTGTAGAGATTTCTTTATCATTACGATTTGTATCCTTACCTACAAATAATATTTTAACACTACCAAGTGCAGCAATTATTTTTGGTATTGCTTCAGCAAATATGATAACCCCTTTTCGCTGTTCAATACTTCCACAATATAAAATTGTTTTCGACTTTGATTTTCTTCCATTTTTTAAATAGAAATCATCAAGATTAGCTGGATTAGGAACTACCTCAATATCAGTTCTTTTTAACTTCATTTCTTTAATAACCATATTTTTTAAAATGGCTGTACAAGAAATAACTTTATCAGCACTTTCAATCATCTTCTTTTCCCATCTAAGCATTTGCTTATGAATACTAGGATCCAAATTACTCTTGTTACTTTTACTCCATACCACAAGTGGAGTATGCAATTTTACTATTAATGGTACTTTTCTATACTTCTCAAATAAAACAGTCTCTGCGCCCCAATCTGGAACCTCAATAATATCTATTTCATTATGTCTTTGAAGATCTCTTAATTTATTACATACCTTTTCTCTATAAGAATAATAATTATTATTTATGTCATCAGTTTGTTCAACATATAATCTTATTACCCTAACCCCGTTTTTAATTTCCTCATAATCTTTTTTCAAGCCTCTTGCGATTACGACTACTTCATTTCCTTTTTTTACTAAACTTTCCGCTAAACGTTTTTGGTAGGTGGCTATACCTCCAAAGTTTGTTTCATCAGGATATTCCTCATGAACTAAACACACTTTCATTATAAATTCACCTCAACACTTCAGTTTTGCAAAGGAATTATATTATATCATAAAATAAAAAAAAGACAAAATGTCTATTTTTCTTTTTTATATTTCACATTATGCTTATCTAAAAACATCTTTATAGCATTAACATTAATACCTATGCCAAAGTCAGCAAAACTAAACTGTTTAACTGTGATATCACTTGTATTTCTCTTAAGTTTAGTATCTATATCAAGTCCTATATCTTTAGATGCATTACCAATTTGCATACCTACAACTATACCATCTTTATTAAATATTGGGCCACCACTTTGCCCACTTAAAGCTGCATTAGTCATTTCAAATAATGAAATTTCTTTTTTATCATCTAATAGTATTCTTGTAAGCATTCCGTCAAGTGGAAATGGCTGTAAGTTAGAATCAAAAAAGTCTTTTATTACGATATCTTTAGAAGCATAATTATATGTAAAACAGTTTATCTCTGGATATGGAAATCCTAAACGGCATAAATATTCACCAGGTTCAGCATTATCTTTAGCAAATATTGGAAAACTATTACAGTATATTTTACCTGGATTATCAAACTTTATTAAGGCCAAATCTAAATACTCATGCATAAATATTTCCATACCTTGCCATGATTCTATTAAATTAAGAAAAACATTCCTAAATATAATAGCTGAATCCTCAGCAACACCATACTTCTTATATATTTTTTTAGGGGGAACTTTATTTTCTATAAGTTCTTTTTTTATATCCTTATATGTAGCCATTATTTTATCAGCAGCAATTATATTTTCTGCTATATGGCGGCATGTAAGTACATATCCTTCCTCATTAATAACCATTACTGTTGCCATACTACCATATACTTCATCACTATAAGGTGTTTTGTATGCACTAACTATTGGTTTTATATAATTAACATTCTTTTTTATTGCTTCCTTAAACATGTTAGCCTCCTAAAATATAACAATATTATATCATAACTACAAATAATTATTTTTTTGTATTATTATAATAATTTCTTTCAGATAATTCTGTTGCTACCCACTCTAAATCATCAGTATCAAGACCATAACTTTCATTTAAACAACTTTCAATATCATAAATTAAACTATTTAAGTTACTATATTTTTTATAATCAATATTATATCTATTTAATACTTCTATATAATTATCAGTTAGTAACATTCCATTACCAAAATCTTTTATCATGTCCTTTTCAAAGTCAAAATTACCTATAATTTCATCAACAGTTATCTCTTTATTATCTATTTTCATATTATCCCTCTTTGTATATATTATAACAAAAAAAACATACATATAGTATGCTTATTGTTTTGTTAGTATCTTTTGTTTGGCGGGTTCTAATCCAAATAAAACTTCTTCTTGTTCATTTTGTTCTTCAATACCAGGTAATAATTTATTACTTTGAATATTTTCTTCTTTTTGTACTATACCATATCTAATTTCTTTAGCTACTTTAGTGGCCTGTGCATAATCTATCTCTGGTTGTTTAGCCATAATATTATTAGCAATGTCTCTTATAGCATCAATCTCAGCCATCACATTAACATTCTCACTAATAACTTCACTAGCAGTAATATACCTTATCTCAGATAAATTATCCTTTGTTACAACATTAACCTTGTAAACCATAGTACCACCTCTATTATAAGTACATTATAACATACTTTAATCTCGATATAAAACTATTTCTTCATTTCGATATGCATTTAATATACTACACCAAATTTCATCTTCTACATTCCTTGCTTTTTTAGGATGAATTAGATATCTAATATATAATTCAATATGTGTATCTACTACTTTAGTGTATATAATTGGATCAAATTTATTAAAATATATTCTGTAATCTAAACTAGCACTGTTTATTTGACCTCGCATTTTTTGTGGAATTCTCTTTACAATTTGATTACTATTAACTATTTTATAAAGTACCTTTTTAGACTGTCTTAAATCCGCATCTAATGGTAACTTTACAGTTATCTCATTCCATATATATTTAAAAGCTTTTACATAATTTGTAAGTGGTGATGTAAAAATCAAAAAATTAGGTAAATGAATTATTTTACCAGTACTTTGTTCCCCATTTATTTCATCACCTATTTCTAATATTTCGAAATTTAAGGCTGAAATATTTACTACATCACCTTTATTGTCACCTATTTCAATACGATCTTCTAATTTAAAAGGTTTTTTGACTTTAATATATATACCAGAAAAGAAATTAAAAATAATCTCTCTAAGCGCTATTGTTGCACCAGCTGATACAAAACTGATTAAAGTAATAAAATTAGAAAGATGCGATTCCCATATAAAAAATATGGCTATCCATATTATAGTATTGGACATAAGATTAACTTTTTTCTTATACATATATCTATCTTTAGAATTATTATTAAAACTAATATAAATTTTACAGATTAAATTTGCTAGTAACTTTATAAATACATATGAAGCAAGAGTCAAAATAGCTAAATAAATATATTCACTTTCAACAGAATTACCAATATAATTACTAATACTTTTTATCATCTTAACCTCCTTTTGCTTTGACATTATAACACATTTTATGCATTTTAAAATAAGAAATAATACAATACCATAATTTTACACAATTAAAAACAAGATACTAGTATCTTGTTTTTATTTTTCTTTTTTGTGTTAACATTTCAGGAAATAATTTTCTATCATAATGAATAATACCTTTTCTAATATTCTTCATATGTTTAGCCTTTATTCCAGGATAGTTTAATATACATAAGTTGCCATCTAAATCAACATGTGTATATAAATATATTAAGTTTTTCATATTAAGTGCTCCACATATTGGAGTGTTTATTCCCGTATCAATACCATTTATTTCATAATCTATACTACTGTTATGAAAGTGATTTAACTTTGGAACTGTTTTTGATTTAGATCTTTTTACTAAATCTTTAGCAATAACAAATGAACGTAATATTTGTTCTGTAGCTGGAATAATTTTATTAATCAAGGCATTATATAAAGATTTATAGTCGTTAATTTCATAAATTTTAAATAATTCCTGAACTTCCTTGTCTTCAATTTCTCTAACAAGGCTATACGTTGAAATGTCTTCTAGAGTTATCATATTCTCTCTCCTTTTAATAAGACATATACTAACATAAAAAATATTGTAAGTCAAAGAAAAATAACAAAAAATTGCTATTTTTTTCGTATTTCTCTAATTAAATCAATACTCTTATTAATAAGCATGTATATTGCGAAAATATTAAAAATTAAAAGGCATGCTTTTATAACCTTCATCATGATATCATCAGTATTTCCATAAGAAATTACAAATATTAGACTTACTAATATTAATAAAGCATATGGAATCATACTAAAAACTTTCTTAGTTATTGAATTAATTCTTCTTTTTTCACGTGTAGTTAAATTCATATCTCACCTCTGACTTTATATAGTTCATCATTAAGCATTGCATTTAATAAATCAACCACTAAAATTTTTTCATTATTTGGAAGGTCTCTATTTTCAATAATTATATCAAACAAGTTTGTAGCAACCGATACTATTTTTTCATAATTATCTAATTGTTCTATCTTTTCATTCATCTTCTCTAACATTATGTTCCCCCTTACTTTTTTAATTATACCATTATTTTTTTTGCTATTCTATAAGTTCATAAAATAAACAAAAAAGGAAATATCAAAATTATTTCCTTTTACACTTATTAAAATTCTATAGTTATTTGTCTTATATTAAGTAATTTAATGCAATACAATATTAACCTTATTATAGATAATGTCATATTTATCACCTGTAAATTTACACACATTAAATTTTAGTCATAAGTTTAACCTCATGATTTGAAATTAACTTATATTTTGTTTACTATATGTCTAATATAATAACATTAGTTTTTCTTTTATTTATTCTTATGTAAAGCATTATATCCAATGCCAAAAGCAGCAAGACCTGCTAACACTAACCCAACCCATAAAAATGGATTTTGATGATTCTCAATTATCCAATCCCTTAAAGGTTGCACTAAATTTTCTAACCATTCATAAAATGTTTGTTTATCTTCCATATTCCTTACTACCTTTCTTATAAGTATCTTAATTTAATTATATCATTTACAAAACACAAAATAAATACTTATTATTAATTAATAATAGTTTGTCTTAAAATTAATTAAATATTAATTACATTTTATATAAATAAAAAGTATAACAATTAAATGTTATACTTTTTTTATACTCTTATGACCTTTCATAAGTTTCTTTATTCCTGTAGGATGTGGGAATGCAATTGTAAGAACTGATTTGTCGACACTTACAACAATTCCATGACCAAATGTATCATGAATTATCTTATCACCAATATTGTAATCAGCATTAGTATCAATCATATTCTTTTTAATTATTTTAGGGACAAAAGAATCTTCTTTAATATCACTAAATAACAATTCAGAATCTATTTCTTTTAAGAACCTACTAGCGGGATTAATACTATCCATACCAAATATAGTTCTTCTTTTTGCATTAACAAGCCAAAGTTTTTTTCTGGCTCTTGTTATAGCTACATAACATAGTCTTCTTTCTTCTTCCAATTGATTAAAATCATCTAAAGAATTAGCATGAGGGAATATTCCTTCTTCCATTCCTATAACGAAAACATTATCAAATTCAAGACCTTTCGCACTATGCACAGTCATTAGTGTAACTACATCAGTATTATTCTTATGTTCTTCAATATCCGCTACTAAAGAAAGTTCCATTAAAAACTCTTCTAAAGATACAATACCTCTTTCTTCTTCAAAGTTTTTTGTAATAGATTTAAATTCTTCTAAATTCTCAAGCCTTACTTCTGCTTCTAAAGTATTTTCGTTTTCAAGTTCAGCTTTCATTCCACTTTTTTCTAAAACATAAGTAACAAGCTCTGTCAAAGACATATTATCTTTAGAATTTTTTATATCCTCAATAATTTTTTTAAACTCTAACTCTTTACCAGATTCTATTGTATTATAGATAGACTGATTAAGTAAATTTGACTGAATATTCAAATTTTCAATTGTCTTTGCTCCTATACCTCTTTTAGGAACGTTAATAACCCTTAATAGACTAATATCATCATTAGAGTTATATATGACATTTAAATAAGATAATAAGTCTTTAATTTCCTTACGCTTATAGAAATACATACTACCTACTACTTTATAAGGAATGTTGTCTCTAAGAAGAGCTTCTTCCATATTTCTTGATTGGGCATTAGTACGATATAATACCGCAATTTCAGAGAGAGGAACATTTTTTCTTAACTGTTCTATTTGACATTTTACAAAAAATGCTTCATCTTTTTCATTTTCTGCGTGATGATAAATTACTTTTTCGCCACCATCAACATCTGTCCATAAGTTTTTATCTTTACGTAGTGTATTCTTTTTAATAATGCTGTTAGCTACATCGAGAATCTGTTTGGTCGAACGATAATTTCTTTCTAACATTATTATTTTGGCATCTTTATAATCTTTTTCAAAGTTTAATATATTTCGGTAATTTGAACCACGAAATGAATAAATACTTTGATCATTATCACCAACTACACAAATATTTTTATACTTAGCACTTATCATTTTTGTAAGTAAATACTGTGCTTCATTTGTATCTTGATACTCATCAATAAGTACATACTTAAATCTTTCTTGATATACCTTTAAAATATCCGGGTTATTTCTAAATAGTGTTATTGGAAGCATTAATAAATCATCAAAATCAAGTGAATTATTTGTTCTTAATTTGTCTCGATATTTTTTATAAACATTTATTACTAATTCATCGATTTCATTATTTGAAAACTTACTTAATTCTTCTGGTTCCATAAGTTCATTTTTCGCACTACTAATTCTATTTCTTATAGCTTTTGGACTATACTGTTTTGGATCCTTATCCATATCCTTTAATATTTTTTTCACTACAGTTAAAGAATCATCACTATCTAAAATAGTAAAGTTTTTATCATAGCCTAATTTATCATAATGTTCTTTTAATATAGTTAAACCGAAAGAATGGAATGTTGAAATTTGTATCTGATACCCGATTGGTCCTAATATTTTCATTATTCTTTCTTTCATCTCTTTAGCGGCCTTATTAGTAAAAGTTATTGCTAAAACACTATCAGGACTTAGCCCTAATTCATCTATTAAATAAGCAACACGTGTTGTAAGAACTTTTGTTTTGCCAGATCCAGCACCTGCTAAAACTAAAAGTGGTCCTTCTGTTGTCTTTACTGCTTCTAATTGCTCTTTATTCAAATTTTCTAAATACATAAATTCACCTAACTATCCTTAAACAGTATATCATACATTTGTTTGATAGACAATAAATAATTATAGTCTCATGCTTTTTGCTAAAATTAAATAGATATATCATTGTCTATTTATAATTTGTACTCTATTAGGAACAACCACAAATATTGACAAAATGCCATATAAGTGCTACTATTTAGTAATAAATATTATGAAAAATAATAGTATATTTTGAAATAGAAATTATACTTATATATATGATTTTATGAATCAAGGAGACTCTTAGGATGTCGTAGTAATTTTTGTCCTATTAGAGTCTCTTTTCTAGAAAGAAGGGAAAAAGTGGATTTTAACGAACTTAGAAAAAAATATCCTAGTTTTATATATGATAGTTATGAAGTAACTGAAGATGGGGATAACTTAATAATAAAATTTAATTTTGAAATAGAGAATCTTACTAGTTTTCACCCTATTACAAAAATACCTAAAAATATAATATCTAATAAAAATATTAATACTAATTTTAGAAATAACTTAATTTTTCATATTGGTTTAATAGAAATGATTAGTTATTATAAATGTGCCTGCCCTAAACAAATAATTATAAAAGCAGGATATTTAGAAAAAAAGCAAATTAGTTTTATAAAAAAACTATTATTTTATGGTCTAGGAGAATTTTTATATGTTAATAAAATTAACATTGATGAAGACTCATTAGTAGACTTTAAAATAGTTAGTGAGATGACAGAAAGTAACGATATATCTTATTTGGGACAAGGTAATTTAGTTTTGCTTGGTGGCGGAAAAGATTCAAATGTTACACTTGAGATATTAAAAGATGAAGATAATAGTATTGTTATACAAAATCCTAAAAAAGTGCAAATTGAATGCGCTACAGTAGCAGGTTATACTGAAGAAGAAATTGTCAAAATAAAAAGAACAATAGATAAGAAGCTATTAGAGCTTAATGAACAAGGTTTTTTAAATGGTCATACTCCTTTTAGTTCATTACTTGCTTTTGAAACATATTTAATTGGTTATCTTATGAATAAAAAATATATCATACTTTCAAATGAAGAAAGTGCTAATGAAGGAACTGTTATTGGGACAAAAATTAATCATCAATATTCAAAAAGCTATGAATTTGAAAATGATTTTAATGATTATACAAAAGAGTATTTTAATATTGATCTAAAATATTTTAGCTTTTTAAGGCCACTAACAGAATACCAAATTGGTCTACTATTTTCTAAATATAAAAAATATCATAAGATATTTAAAAGTTGTAATGTTGGCAGTAAAAATGAACCATGGAAATGGTGTTGTGACTGTCCAAAATGTTTATTCGTTTATATAATACTAAGTCCATTTTTAAATGACGATGAGCTAATAAATATATTTGGAGAAAACTTATTTAAAAAAGAAAATTTACTTCCTATTTTTAAAGAAATAATTGGAGTAACTGGTGTAAAACCTTTTGAATGTGTTGGTTCTTATGAAGAAGCAAAATACGCTTTATCAAAAAGAATAACTGAAACAAAGGGGCAACTACCTTTCTTATTACAATATTATAAAGATAATTATGATTTAGTCCTTAGTTTAGACTACGAACATAGATATAATAAAAATAATAATTTAGATTCTCATTTTGAAAATCTATTAAAGAAGGAACTTGAGAAGTATGTATCATAAAATTGCTGAAAATTTAAATAATAAACATATTGCTATATTAGGTTTTGGCCGTGAAGGTAAATCTACTTATCGCTTTATAAAAAAGTATTGCCTAAATACTACTATAACTATAATAGACTTTAATGATATAAGAAGTGATTTTTATAAAGAATTTAATGATAATATAGATTTTATTTTTGGAGAAAATTATTTAAATGATTTAAATAAATATGACTTAATTATTAAAACTCCTGGTATTTCATTAAAAGATATTGATATCACATCTTTTCAAAACAAAATTTCATCACAGGTAGAATTACTACTTGAAGTTTGTAAAGACAAATGTATTGGAGTAACTGGTACTAAAGGAAAAAGTACAACTTCAAGTTTAATTTATAAAATACTTAAAGAACAAGAAAAAGATGTATATTTAGTTGGTAATATTGGTAGGCCAGTTTTAGATGAAGTAGAAAAATATAATAGCGAATCAATAATTGTAATTGAACTATCTAGTCATCAGTTAGAGTTCTTAAATGTTTCACCACATATAGGTTTAATTCTTAACTTATTTGAAGATCACTTAGATCATGCCGGATCACTTTACCATTATCATCAAATTAAACTAAATATGTTTAAAAATCAAAGTTTAGAAGATATAGGTATATATAACTTTGACAATGAATATTTAAAGAAATATATTGCTGAAGAACAATTTAATTCAAAGTTATATGCAATATCAATGGAAGAAGAAAAGGATACTTTTTGGCAAGATAATATTATATATTTTAAAGATGATTTGTTATATGATACTAATAATGAAAGATTATTGTTAGGCAATCATAATCTTGTAAATATAACTTTTGCACTTGTTGTTGCTTCCCTATTAAAACTTGATTTAAAAAAAGCAATTACAAGTATTAA
>JAEWBI010000024.1 GCA_023391185.1 Bacillota bacterium
AAACATCTAAATTAGATATAGATAGTTTACGATCATCAAACCATTTTGCTTGAGCTTTTGTTAACTCAGGTGGAAGATATACACAGAATTCTTCACCATCAACACCTATTACTACATAGTTTAAATAAGTCATTTCTAAAGCTAAAGTATAAATAAATGGGTCTAAAAATAAATCGACATTTATATGGTTTTGAACAATATAATTGACTAAATTATCATGATGGGTTACTCCAACATTACTTCTTTGGTACTTTTTTGATGTTTCACCCTCTTTTGGAATAACAATTAGTTCTCTAGCCATTATCTCTCGCCGCCATCTACTCTTATAACTGTATTATTTATATAGTTTGAATTTTCACTAGCTAGAAAAGTTACTACTTTAGCTATCTCAATTGGATCTGCAAATCTACCAAGCATGATTTTTTTACACTCATCTTTTATGTAATCTTTATCTAATTCTTTATTCATAGGTGTATTAACCCAACCTGGAGCAACTGCATTAACTGTAATATATGGTTTATAATATTCAGCAAGATTATGAGTTAAAGAGATAACCCCTGCTTTTGAAGCATCATAGTCTAAACTATATGGGTAATATGTATCTATACCATTAGTAGAAGCTATATTAATTATCTTACCACTACCGTTTTTAAGCATATAATCACCTACTGCTCTAGATGTTATAAACGTACCAATTAAATTAACATCAAGTGTTTTTCTAAAATCTGAAACAGTTTTATCTTCTACTAAAGTATCTATAGCTATACCAGCATTATTTACTAGAATATCTATTTTACCAAACTTTTTCATAACTGTATCAACCATGTTTTTTACTTCATTTTCATCTGAAATATCACACTTTACAGTTATAACCTTTACACCAAATTTACTCATTATTTCTTTTTGTAATTCTTTTGCTTCATCTTCACTACTATTATAATTAATAGCTATATTACATTTATGACTAGCTAAATCATAAGCAATAGCTGCACCTATTCCTTTACTTGCACCTGTAACTAGTGCGACTTTATTTGTAAAATCCATACATTTCACTCCTTTAGTGCTTTTTATATTATAGATTATTTATAATATTTGTCAATCAAAGATACTATTTTACTGATTTTATTACTTCTTTAGACATAGTGATACATAGGCCATATGGATCTATTACTAAACCTGAAGCAGTAAGGTTTTTTTCATCTTTCACAATAGAAGCAATATTAGCAAGAGTCTCTATCATAAATGTTACTGAATCTTTATTAGATTCTTTTTCCCATTTTTTATATTCATTAACACTAGTAAAAGCCATCATATAGTAATTTTTATCACTAGGATTTTGCATCAAATATAAGCCACTTATTTCCTTTTCTTCCATAGCAAGAGGTACAAGAAGATGAGTGTTATCTAACTTTTTAGCAACTTTCTCGAAAGCCTCATCAGTATCATCTTGTTCATATATTTTTATCAGTTCTTCTAACTCTCTATCTGGAAAACCATTTACTGGACCATTTTTTAGTATTTCATCTATCATATATGTCTCCTACCTTCTTGCATAATTGTTAATATCGTTTGTAGTTGTTTTACTTTTTCTAATATTAGTCGGAAATTTTAGTAATCCTTCTTCTAAAACTTCTGTTACTCCCAAATTTCTATATTTTTTATCTGTCCTATTGATAAGACTATAGATTGTATCTGTATCAATTGCAACCCATTTTTTATTATCAAGTATTTCCTTATTCCCTTGTCCTAATTTATTTGCATCTACTAAGTCATAATTAAAAAAACTCTCTTTACTTCCCATACCAACAATTACGCTTGTAACATCATCAAAACTATAGGAATACTCATCTTTACTATATATAAGATTTAATTGATGTAATACTTCTTGTTCATTATCTACCACAACACACATTGCATATATCCCAACTTTCTCTAATAATAGTTTATAGACTTGTGAAATAGCATTACAAACACCTTTTTTATATACAACTACACTCATAATTTCATTAGATAAATTTCTAGGAACTATTGCTTTTTTATGATATTCGTTATTAATGATAATATCAAGCAAATTATAGTCATATTTTATACTTTCGATTAAATAGTCAAATATAATTTCCCTTTTTTCAAAGTTTGTTAATTTATCTATATCATAACCGTAGAAAATATAATTAATTACTTCGTTCAACTTTCTTTCAAACAACTGTAAATTAAACTCACACATCTTTTATCACCTACATTAATTATACCAAAAAAAGAGACATAAGTCTCTTATAATTCTTGTTCGCCCTTGTTCTTAAATTGAAGTACAATTGGTGTTCCTTCAAAATCAAATGATTCTCTTAATTTATTCTCTAAATATCTTTCATAAGAGAAATGGATAAGTCCTTTACTATTTACTTGTATATTAAATGTTGGTGGGCATATTGCTGCCTGATTACAGAAATATATTTTAAGTCTCTTCCCTTTATATGAAGGTGGAATATTTAAGTTATATGCATCTGTTATAACATCATTAAGTATACTTGTTTTAATTTGTCTATTAGCATTTTCATATGCTTTTAGAATTTGTGGCATCAATGTATGTATTCTTTTTTTAGTTAAAGCTGATAAGAATACAATTGGAGCATAAGTCATAAACTGAAAATTATTTCTAATTTCTTCAGTAAATTTCTTCATTTCTCCATCCTTATTTTCAACCGTATCCCATTTATTAACTACAAGTATTACAGCTTTTCCTGCTTCAAGAGCATATCCTGCAATATGCTTATCATGTTCAATTATACCTTCCGCTGCATCAATTACTATACAACATACATCTGATCTATCAATTGCTTTTAAAGATCTAAGTAAACTGTATCTTTCAACACTTTCCCAAATCTTTCCACGTTTTCTCATACCCGCTGTATCTATTACCACATATTGTTCACCATGATATGTAAACTCAGTATCGATACTATCTCTTGTTGTTCCAGCTACATCTGAAACTATTACTCTTTCTTCATTAAGAAGAGCATTTACTAAACTACTCTTTCCTACATTAGGTCTACCAATTATAGAAAACTTAATTTTTGTATCCTCTGGTTCTTTTACATACTCATTAAAATCTTTAACAATTTCTTCTTGTAAATCCCAAATACCTTCATTTTGTTCACCAGAAACTGGTAAATAAGTTTCAAATCCAAGTTCATAAAAATCATAAATATTTTGCTTTGATTCTCTACTATCACATTTATTTATAACAACAATAACTCTTTTATTTGACTTCATAAGAATATCTCTTACAATATAGTCATTAGCTGTCATACCTTCTTTACCGTCTACAATAAATAAAACAACATCTGCTTCTTCTATAGCTATTTCAGCTTGAGCTCTAATTTCATCATTAAAGTGTTCATTTGCAATATCGATACCACCAGTATCAATTAAATGAAAACTATATTTACCAAAATTAACTGTTCCGTAAATTCTATCTCTTGTTATACCTGGAGTATCTTCAATGATAGATATTTTTTTACCAACTAATCTATTAAAAATAGTTGATTTACCTACATTAGGTCTTCCTACTAATGCTACTACTGGTTTTTTCATATATAACACCTCCATTAAATTATATCATATTTAAATAATAAATATAAAATTAATACCTAGGTATTATATCATATATATGTAAAGTTTAAACATTTATATTTATTTTTTTACCATACTCTAATATAGTACCAACAATATCACCATATACAATTTTAGTATGTTCAAAAATAGAAATATCATTTAAACATTTTAAATCCATATAATAGTTATTATTGTATAAATATATGTCAAATTTATTACATAAATCATTCATAAATATATCATCTATTTTATATAAAAATTTACTATCATTTATAATATTAACTTGCATTTCTATACCTTTATTAAAGTATTCATAATAATCTAAATCCTCTTTATTGACAACAAGTACTACTCCATAATCATTAGTGTATATTGTTATTTCAAAAAAGCCACTTATATCATTATTAAGTTTTTGTTTCAGTTTAGAAAAGATTTTTTTTAAATAAACTTCTATTTCGTCTTTATCATTAAAATTCACTTTGTCCAAATATTTATTATTTAAGTAAAGAACAAAATTAAGTTCATCTATAACTTCCACCTTCATCTGATCACCTAAAGTAGTTTATGAAAAAAAGAACTATAAAGTTCTTGATATTTTTTTATTTATGTCTTCTTTACCAAGTTTAGTAACATTAGAAAACATTACAAATTCATCGCCTACTACAAGATCAAGTTCATCTAAAATTGTTTTTCTTTGTTTTTGTTGTAGTGTTACACCAATTTTATCTACTTTTGTAGCTACAATAGTAACTGGCAATTTATAATGCTTTAAATATTCATACATCATTATATCATCTGCTGTTGGTTTATGTCTAAAATCTATTAACATAAAAACTTGTTTTAAGTTTGTCCTAGATGTTAAATAGTCTTCCATCATTAAACCAAATTTTCTAGTTTTTGATTTATTTAAACTTGCATAACCATATCCAGGAGCATCAACTAAATAAAAAGCATCATTAATTAAATAAAAGTTGATTGTTTGCGTTTTACCAGGTGTAGCTGATGTACGAGCATAGTTTTTACGATTAATCATTGTATTGATAAAACTACTTTTTCCTACATTAGATCTACCTACCATTAAAAACTCTGGTTTACCATCGTTTGGATACTGACTTCTTCGTACTGCACTTATTTTCATTTCTACTGATGTTATTTTCATGTTTTTCACCTGTTATTCTATATTTTTGTTGTCTTTATGTGGTTATTATATCACAATAATATTACTTTTGTATATATAAAACATTAAAAAAAGAACCCTTTGGTTCTTTAATTTATAAATCATTATTATGGTCTAATACAATCATTTAAATTCTTTGAAGAAGATGTCTTTAAATCTGCTGAAGTAGCCCTAATACAGTACTTGCCTTTTATTAAAAACACTTCAACATTACTATCTTCATCAATTGTAACATAACCTCCATCAGGAAGTTCTCCTTCAATTTCTAATAAAGTTGCATTCGTTACTATATCAAGGGTAGTAGAGGTGAATTTTCCATCTTTTGACATTATATCAGTATAATATTGCTGAGCACTTTTTACTATTCCTTCAGCACTTCTTTTAGCAGCTTCTACCGTTGAATTTTCGATATATCTTCCCATAAGTGGAATTGCCACCAAAGCTAAAATTCCTAGTATTACAATAACACCTAGTAGTTCCGCTAAAGTAAAGCCCTTTCTTTTATTCATACTATCACCCTATCTAGTACCAGTATACTTGTTTTTTCACCATTTTTCAAGTAATTTGGTATTAGTTTTTCTTATATACCTTTTGTTTTTCTATACATTCGTTCACAAACTGTTCATCATGGTAAATTGTTATTTTTTTAGGGAGTATTTTAATATCAAATTCTTTATCAACAGTTATTTCACCATCTAATGCTGCCGTTAATACTTCTTTAGAAGATACCTTAAGTTTATCTGTACGAAAATGTCTAATATATGGCGACTGCTCATGAGTACCTTTAAGTAGTTTTAGAAATAAACCTGGTATTTTAATTTTAGGTACATCAATAGCAACATATACATCAAAATAACCATCATCAAAGCTGGCATTAGGCGCAATTTTAAGTCCACTACCATAAGTAGTACCATTACATACTGATAGTAAAGTAATCTTTTCTTTTATTACTTCGCCATTTACTTTTATTATCATCTCTTTTGGTTTAAATTTAGCTAGTGTATAAATGATACTAGCATTATATATTTGACTGGTAGGTATATTTTTCCTTTTCATAACTATTAGATTATCACATATATCAGCATCTATACCAAGTGATAATGTATTAATAAAGTAATCATTATTTATCTTACCTACATCACATTCATGATATAACTGATTTGAATTCTTAAGCATCTTATAAAAGTCATTGCCTGAACCACCAGGAATTACTCCAAGCATGTTTTTTGTGCCTACAATACCCGTTAAAACCTCGCTTAAAGTCCCATCACCACCAACACTGAAGATAACATTCTTTTCATGTTTATACTTTTCAGCTAACAAAGTAGCATCCTTTGGTCTTTCGGTATAATGAATAAGATAATCAATATTTCTTCTTTGACATATTTCATCTATTTTTTTAGAAATCTCTAGAGCTCTTCCTTTACCTGATTTAGGATTAACTATAAATATATATTTCATAAATCCCCCTACTCTTTAGTGTCTTTTATTGTAAAATAAATACTTAAACCACCCTTTTGATTATTTTTTGCGTATATAGTTCCGCCATGTAGTTTTATAATTTGACTACATATTGAAAGTCCAAGACCCGATATTTTTCTTGAAGGATCTGTTGTAAAAAGAGGATCGAAAATTCTTTTAATATCTTCTTCTCTTACTCCCTCACCATTATCACTAATAATAAATTCATAAAAATCACTTTTCTTATTTAAAGTAATTTTAATTTCTCCACTAACATTAATATGCCTGATACTATTACCAATGATATTACTAAATACTCTCTTTATTTTATTTATATCCACTACAAGAATTTCTCTTTTAGCATTATTTAATAATTTTAATTTAATTCCTCTATCAAATAAATCATCTTCGTAGTCACCCTTTATTTGTCTAAATAAATCTCTTGAAGAAATACTTTCTTTATGAAGATTACCTTTGATACTACTTCCTAAATAATCATCAAATTCACTCATTAAATCTTTAATTACAACTGCTTTATTATTTATTTTCGCAATATACTTTTCTTTTATCTCATCGCTTAGATCAGCATTCTCTAATCTAGTAGTATAACCTAAAATTGAAGTAAGTGGCGTTTTTATATCATGTGAAATTGAAGCTATAATTTGACTCTTATTTTCTTTTTCCTGTTCTAAAGCTTCTGTTAGATCTATGAAGTCATTTTGAAGTTCATCTACAGCTGTTTTTTGTTCTCTTCTTTTAGGAAGAATTCCATATTTATAAGACTTCATATCATAACTTAGATTAGTAATTGGTCTTAGAAGTTTTTTATTTACTACATATATAGAGATACAGCTTATTATTAATATTATTATTAATTCTAGGTACATAAGACTCAAAATAATACTAGATGCAGATACATCAAGTTCTTTTGATACCTTTAAAATATATTTGGTATTATTTGTAACAATCATTTTTATATTATCATAATAAAAATTATGGTCTTTTACATTATCAAATATAGTATTATCATCAATATCTTTTAATGATATTTCAACTTCATATTTATCTGATAACATTTCTATATCGTCTTTAGATACTCCATTATCTTCTATATATTTTCCTATTTCATCTACTAATTTATCAGTATTTTTTTTAAGGGTTTCAATTCCAAAAGAAACGCTTTTATTTAAAAAGAAGTTTCCATATATAGTTATTGATATCGCATTTAATACAAATATTAAAGCTATGATCTTGATAGCTTTATACTTAAGTGTATTTTTTTCCATTATTCTTTCACCTTTATAAACTTATAACCTACGCCCCATACCGTCTTTATATATTCTTCATCTCTATCAAGTTTATTTCTTAAACTTTTGATATGGACAGCTACAGTACCAATTTCACCATAATCTTTTCCCCATACTGAATCAAATATTTGTTCTTTAGTTAAGACGATACCAGCATTTTTCATAAGGTAATACAGTACTTCAAATTCTCTAGTTGAAACATCAACTCTTTTATTATCTTTATATACATCATAACTTTCCCTATTTATTTTAATTTTACCTATCTCAATGTTATTATCATCAAACATTATTTTAGATCTATCTTCTCTTCTTAAATGGGCTTTTACTCTAGCAACTAATTCATATATATCAAATGGTTTACTTATATAATCATCAGCGCCTATTTCAAAACCAAGTAGTTTATCAACTGTTGATGCTTTAGCACTTACAAAAATAATAGGACATTTTTGTTTTTCTCTTACTTTATTACATAACTCAGTCCCACTCATACCTGGCATCATTATATCAAGCATTATTAAATCAAAGTTAGGATTAATTTCTATCTCTTTCAAAGCATCTTCACCATTAAATTTCATTATAACTTCATAACCTTCATCAGTTAAAGTATCACTTATTAATTCAGCAATATCCTTATCGTCATCTACTACTAATATTTTAGGCATAATATCACTTCCTAAATACATTTTATCATAAAAAGAAGAAACTAGTTAATCTTACTAAATTCTAAGTTATTTTGATTTAATTAACAAAAAATACTAAAAGAGATTTAGTCTTTTCTTACTAAACCCTTCTTCATTAAACTGCCTACTTCATTGCGAAGCTTTTCATTAGCAGCTTCAAGAGACATACTACCTACTTTAAATGGCTTACCAAAGGTAATAACAGGACGACTTCTAAACTTATATTCTCCTGCTATACCAAAAGGAACAATTGTTGCGCCGGTTTTTTTTGCCATAGAAACCGTACCAAACTTAAACGGCAATAAATATTCAGTTGTCTTATTTCTTGTACCTTCTGGGAATAATCCAATAGCACCATCATTTTCTAATACATCTATAGCAGCTTCTTTTGCATTATCGTCATGTATTTGTCTATTTACAGGAATACAACCTACAAGTTTAAAAAACCATGCCATTTTTCCATCAAAATATTCTTTTTTAGCCATATAATGTATAACTCTTTTAGTTGATATTATGGCTAAACATTGATCCATTAAATGTTTATGATTACCTACTACTAATATTGGTCCAGAAGTTGGAATTACTTCCTTATTTATAACAATAGGATTATAGTAAAGTTTGAATATTGGTGATAATAATGGTCTTATTACTTTATAACCGCCATCTTTTAATTTATACTTTTTATTCATTCATATCACCTTCTTTAGTAGTATTTCTTAACTTATCTAATTCTTCATTTTCAAGTTTTTTAAAATCAATCTTTTTATATAATGTTTGAGGAAAACTATCTCTAAATTCAAATTCTTTTGGAACTGAATAAATTGCTAAATTAGCTTTACAAAGTTCTTTAAGTTCTTTTTTCATTTTATAATGTGAAACTTCATTATCTTCTAGGATTATAAATGCTTTAGCAACATGCATTTTATATTGGTGTGGCACTCCAATTACACAACATTTTTTTACTTTAGGATGTTTTTCAATTACTTCTTCTATCATACTAGGATATATATTAAAACCACTAGATACTATCATTCTCTTTAGTCTTTGAGTAAAATAAATAATTCCATCAGGAGAGATATAACCTATATCCCCTGTATGTAACCAAATCTTCCCATCATCATGTTTCTTAAGTACCTTTTTTGTTTCTTCTTCATTATTTAGATATCCCATCATTACTGTTGGACCATTAACACAAATTTCACCTTCCATACCATAGGGAAGGACTTCACCAGTATCTGGATTACATATACAAAATTTATTACCTATCATCGGTATACCTATGGAACCTGGTTCATTTGTACCATCAAATGTATAAGCCGTTGCTGCTACACTTTCAGTCATTCCATAGCCCTTAGATATTGATATACTAGCGCCATGACTTCTCAGAAAGTTATTCATTCTTTCTTCCATAGGAATAGTTAAATAATCTCCACCACTAATAACATATTTTAAAGAAGATAAATCTACATCGTCAAACTTCTTGTTATCAAGCATTGCCTCCCATAAGGTTGGCACTCCTGCGATTACATTAGGTCTATCATTTTTCATCATCCGATGGAATCTTTTACCATCAAATTCTGGTACTAAAATAGTTTCTACTTTTATACAAAGCGGACAGTGTAGACATACGCATAAACCAAAGCCATGAAATATTGGCAAAATAGTCATTATCTTATCTTTTGGTCTAACATTATAAACATTTACTCCATCTTGTTGTGCCTCAGCATTAAAATTAAAATTAGATATCATAATACCTTTTGGTGTCCCTGTTGTTCCACCACTATGTAAAATAACTGCCATATCTTTTGATTTCATATTATTAGTATAAGGTTTATTATAAGTAAGACCTTTAACCATAAAATCACTCCAAGTATAAAATTCGCTATTTATAAAACTTGGTTTTTTTATTTTATAACCTCTAGTTACTTGATAACCTATTGAAGTAAGAAGAGGCATAGAATCTGCTGCTGATATTATAATTGTCTTAATTACTGAAGTATCTCCTAAAATATCTTTAACTTTTTCATAATCAACATCTATTAAAAATAAGATTTTTGATTTAGATTGATTTAAATAATACTTTATTTCAGCTGGGGCTGAAAGTGGATGAATCATATCGACAACTGCTCCAATATTATTACAAGCATAAAAAGCAATTACTGCTTCTGGAGTATTTGGCATACATACAGTAACTACATCACCTTGTTTAACTCCCATAGATCTTAAACTTTTACTAGCTTGCTCAATCTTTTCAAACAATTCATTATAACTCATTCGATAACCAAAGTAATTAAGTGCAATATAGTCAGTATCTTGACCTACACAAGATTTTAAGTATTCATATATAAGTTTATTAGTAAATTTTATTTCTCTATCTTCTTTTGAATAGTAAGCAAGCCAAGGTTCATTAGGTAGTTTTTTCTTTAATATTTTTGTCATTAAGTCTTTAAATAAACGCATTTTACTTCCCCCTGTTTTTAATAATATTTGTAGAAATGATATCCATTAATTTATCATTTGCTTCATCCAAATTAGAACTATTTAACTTATATGGTTCTCCAAATACAAACTTTAAATTATTTTTAAAAGGCTTATATTCACCAGTTATCACAAAAGGTACAATAGGACTGTCAGTATCACTTGCCATCTTAACAGCGCCTATTTTAAATGGCATAATTATATTACTCGTTCTATTAATTGTTCCTTCTGGAAAAACGCCTATAACACCATCGCTATTTAAAACTTTACTTGCATTAATTAATACATTTTTATCATGTGTTTTCCTATTTACAGGTATAATAGCCATACCTTTAAATAAAACTTTCTTCCACCCTTTATATAAAGAATCTTTTGCCAAAAAATGAATACATCTTTTATTTATAGCTACTAAAACAACAGGATCAAAATTGTGGGTATGATTACCCGCTAAAACAAACCTTCCTTTTTTAGGAATATTTTCTTTGCCAATAATAGTAGGATGATATATCAAAAAAACTAAAAATTTGACAACAATTCTTACTATTTTATAAAAGATTGGTTCTTTCATGCTATTCACTTCTTTCATCAAGATTCTTTTCTATAGCTTCTCTTTCAAGTTTTTTATAATCTACTTTACCTATTAATGTTGTAGGTAATGATTTACGATATTCATAATCATAAGGAATAGAAAATTTAGACAAATTCTTTTCACATAACTCTTTTATTTCTTTCTTTAATGATATAGTAGGACTAATATCTTCTCTGAGCACTATATATGCTTTAGCAACTTCTACTTTATAAGGATGTGGCATAGCTACTACTGTACATTTTAATACATCAGGATGAGAACCTATTACTTGTTCTATTTGCTGAGGATATACATTATAACCACTTGATATAATCATTCTTTTTAATCTTTGAACATAGGTAATAATACCGTTTTTTGCCATAGTTCCTATATCACCAGTATGAAGCCAAATATTACCATCTTTATGTTTTTGTAATACTAAATTTGTTTCATCAGGATTTTTAAAATATCCTAGCATAACTGTTGGACCACATACACATATTTCGCCTATTTCACCATAAGGAACTTCTTCTTGTGAACCTTGAGCAACTATTTTAAAATAATCACCTGGAAATGGAACTCCTATTGTACATGGTATATTAGCATTACCAAAGGCAAGAGCTGTTGCTGCAACAGATTCTGTCATACCATATCCTTGTTCAACTTTTATATTTGCACCATGTTCTCTTAAAAATTTATTAATATCATCATTTTGTTTTCTTGTTAGAGAATCTCCACCAGATATAAAGTGTTTTACATATGATAGATCCATTCCTTCAAAACCTTTATTACTTAATATAGCTTCAAATAAAGTTGGAACACCTACTATAATTTGAGGTTTATTTTTCCTAACTAAATTATCAAATGTCTTAGCGCTAAACTGTGGTATTAAAGCAATATCTATACCTAAATATAAACATGCGTGTATTGATACTCCTAGGCCAAAACCATGAAATATAGGCATTATTGCTAAAACTTTATCGCCTGGATTAACATCTTTAATTACTACTTTAACTTGCAAAGCTAAAGCATTTAAATTTCCATTAGTAAGCACTATTCCTTTTGGTGTTCCTGTTGTTCCACCACTATGTAAAATTATAGCTGGAACTTCCTTACCACTATTTACTTCATATTCATAATTATAAAGTTCAGCTTTTTTTATAAAATCACGCCAATATATATAAACTTCCATACTTTTTGGCTTCTTAATTTTTAATCCTTTTGTAAACTGATAACCTATATTTAATGGTGTAGGCATAGAATCATTAGCAGAAACTATTACAACTTTATATACTTTAGTTTGACTAAGAATCTTTTCAATCTTTTCATAACATATATCAATAGCCACCAACATAACACTTTCGGTTTCAATTAGGCTATGCTTTATTTCTTCTTCAGCCGATAATGGATGAATCATATTTGCAATTGCTCCAATTTTATTTAGTGCATAACAACTAATAACCCCTTCTGGTGTATTAGGCATACATATAGTTACAATATCTCCAGGCCTAATACCATAACATCTAAAAGCTCTAGATGCTTTATCAACTTCTTTTAAAAAGTCTTTATAGTTCATTTTTTTGCCAAAATAATCTATAGCATTATAGTTAGGAATATCTTCAGCTCTTTTTTTAATTAATTGATACATAGAAATATCGGGAATTACTATATCTCTATCTTCCCTCTTATAAAACTTCTTCCAAGGTGCCTTGGGAGTATGATGAAATACACTCATAATTTTACCTCTCACTTCTATATATATTATAAAAATTAAATATTAAGATAAATTATAAAATTTATTAAAAATTATTAAAAAAAGAGGACTAGCCTCTTCTTATTACTATATAGTTGTATATCCGCCATCTATAGGTAGGATTGCACCAGTTACATATGAAGACTCTCTAGCTGCTAGAAAAATAGCCCCTGAATTTAGTTCTCCTTCCATCCCATATCTACCCATTGGCACAAATGTTTTCATATATGTTTGAAATGCATCTGTTTTTAATGCTTCACTTGTAAGCTCTGTTTCAAAATATCCTGGACATATTGCATTACAAGTAATATTATACCTAGCAAGTTCAGCCGCAACTGCTCTTGTAAAGTTAACAACTCCACCTTTTGAAGAATGATATGCAATTGTATTAATCGCAGTATTTCCAACTAATCCATATATTGAAGCTATATTAATAATTCTACCGTAATTTTTTTCCTTCATAATATTTGCGAATGCTCTAGTTACATAAAATACACTACTTAAATCAGTACTAATTGTAAAGTCCCATTCATCATTTGTCATGTCAAGTACGCCAGCATTTTTTGCAGAGCCTGCACAGTTAACTAAAACATCAACTTTCCCAAAAACCTCTTTTACTTTTCTAGCAGCATCATCTACATTATTTGAATCAGTAACATCACACTTAATAGCTAAGCATTTTGTCCCTTTGCTTTCTAATTCTAGTTTCAATTGCTCTAATCTTTCTATTCTTCTAGCCATTAATACTAGATTAGCCCCTTGATTAGCATAAGCCCTAGCCATCTGCATACCAAGACCAGATGAAGCACCTGTTACTACTACTACATTATCAGTTAAATTAAACATTATTTACCTTCTTCCTATTTTAATAATTATACATTAACTATTTATAAAAAGAAATTGTTTAGATTACCACTTTACACTTTTAAAAAAAATGTGGGTCTTTGGAGAATGTTACCAACTATCTAATATTTATATATAAAATAATTTATAAAAAAACATGATATTTAATCATATCATGCCTTTCGAACTTTAATTTCATCACTTTTATCAGAATTACCGACTAGAAAAGAAGAATTTATATCGTGTTTTAAATTATTATTAGTTACCTCTTTTTCATCATAATTTGCATAACAATACTTGCAAAAATGTTTACATGAATTATATACACCAATATCTACCATTTCAACACATGAACATTTTTTCCCATCTCTTGCTTTCCATTTTTTAAATTTTGTTTTTCCGGTAAGAGCCGAAGCAATACTTACACTTAAACAATCTTCTTTAATAAAACCATATTCCGTTAAATTAATTTCTTCAAAGCATGTTTGTACTGTCATATTATGTTTTTTAGCGCTATTACTAAAATTTATCCCTATTACTTTATAGTCTTCATTTGTTAACTCTCTAGCATTTATAATTTTCATGTTTCTTCGAACATTTTTATAATCATCTAGGAATGAAATAATGATTTTATTTACGTAGCCATCTAATAAGTTACATAAATTCTCAAATGCATTTATATGATAATTTAGATTATAAACATCACTAATAAAAACAGGATCATATCTAATCCATAATTTTTCTTTACCTATAAGACTAGATAACTTTTTTATACTCTCAATTATCATTCCTTTAGGTGGAACATTTGGTTCTATATCGTTTTTATAAGGTGTTAATGTAACATGGAATATATAAGGAATCATAATTTTATCAATTTTATTTAAAATAGAATGTGGATTTTTTGTACAAAAAAGTATTCCATCTACATCTGAAAAATTAATTCTACTTACTTTATCATGACAAAAAGGATTTCTAACATCAATGAATCCTTCTTCTAACCTTTTAAAAAACCAATTGGAATAAAAAGCTACTATATCTGTTCTACCACTAACCATTAATATCATAATCCACTCCCTGTTAACAAATCAAAATACTAAAGAATTATTATAACATCTTTCATCTATTCTATAAACTGGTAGTTTTTAAATCATTATCTTTTTTTAAAACTATATTATTTTCAAGTTCAATTACCTTATTTTCCATCAAACTATACCATTCGTCACCAAATAGTTCTTTTAAAACAAATAACGTTTCTTTTCTATTATTAGTATATAAAGTAAAGAAATTAGCAAATTGTTCATCATAAACTCTCTGATAGTTAATTACATTTGTACCATTAGAAATTTCATCAGTATAATATTTTTGAGTATGAAAATATGGTAATATTAATTTTTTGCCATCTGCAGTTGGAAAACCATGAGTTTGCCACATAGAACTTATTATGTCAGAAAATGGTCCTATATCTTCCATCACATTGTCTTTATTGCAAATATATTCGAGAATAGTTCTTAATCTACAGTTATTAATTTGTTTACCATTTAGATTAATACTTAAATTATCAATTTTCAGAGCCCTGTTTTTAGCACCTATTAATACATCTTGAAAATTTGGTGGTAAAGTAGTATTATCCACTAAGTTCAAAATTGCGTGACCAAGTTCATGGCTAATAACATAGTTATCATCTTTGCGATTTACTGTTAGTGCTTTAAAGTTTGCCATATAGTTGCTTCCAATTTTATCACTTTCAAATATCTTGAAATTATCATTATAATCTGATAGTTTATCAAAATTATCTATTAATTGTTTATTTTTATCATAATAAACTTCATTAAAAAATTTTATTATTGCAGCAATTGCAAACTCATTATTTCCAAAAGTAGTTTGTTGTTGCTCAGTAAATACAAATTTATTTACTATTTTTGCTTTTAATTCATCGTCCATTTTATCACCTATATAATCATATCAAAAAAAGTAAAGATAATAATAAAAAATATTTAGAATATATGATAATTGTAAACATAATTGTCAATTCAAGTAATAAGAATGTATAAAAAAAGTAGACTTCTTTGTCTACTTATATTATTTTAATCTCTTTTTTCAAATACATATAATTTTTTTAAACAAAGCTAACATTAAGTATATTATTTGTTTAAGCACAAAACTTTTTCATATCGCCCTGCTTCTGTCTCTATTATTTCATCTATCGGAAACCAGGTTTCTTTTGTCGGTAAAACTGGTAATTTATAAAAAATTCCTTTTACACCAGGATATAAAAAATTTATTGTTTCTGGCATTTTAATAAAGTTAACTTTTGCTCTTCTCTGTAGTGAGTAACCCTCTGACAATAATTTTTCAAAATGTTTATGACAATCACTTTGAGCTGTTATAATAATATTTTGTCCAGAACAGTTTATCAAACTATAATTACAGAATCTAATTAGAAAGTCTGTTACTATTTCACCAAATAACATTGCTTTTGTTAGTCCTTCTTCTTCTAAACCAAATTCATACTTCTTTTGAAATTGAAAATCATGAGTTAGTGCTTCACACATAGCCATATTTAGATAATCATTTGTTTTATAGAAATACCAAGCATAATCTGGATAAAATTGAAGCACAAACATTACAAATGCTGATGTTAATTCCTCATTATTACGAAATTCGTACTTAGATAGATAATTAATAAAAAACCACTCATGAGGAACAATATTTCCTTTTCCAAAAACTTTGTTAATTAAATCATGATCTATAATTCTTATTCTTAGATTAGTCATAGCTTTAAAGTCTATCATAACATTCTCCTTAATTATAAAAAATAAAATATAATAACATTTTCTTTTTTTGATACTTATTCTATACTCTATTAAAATGTAAGTCAACATAAAGTTCAAATAAAAAGTCAACTATATATAGTTAGCATTTTTTTACAATAATTTTAAATGAAATGATTTAAGTAATAATATTAATTATCTATTCCAACTTTTTTATACATAATAACAAACACAACCACACTAATAATTAACCAAACAAGTATAACAAAAAAAGGCATACCAATGCTGGTAAAATTTGCAGTGTTTTCAGAAATATTCTTTATAATTGTCATCATTGCATCTGTAGGTATTAAAGAAGAAATCTTATTTGCTACATCATTTTTTAGTATTCCAATAAATAATGGTGCCATAACAAGTAACATAGCAGGCACAGATAATAATCCAGCTGACATTTGATTTTTAGAAACTAGTCCTACAACCGTACCGAACAAGATTACAGCTAAACCTACAAATAGGCAAACAAGTTGATATACTATAAAATGAGTCATAGGTACACCAATTATAAAATAAATTAATATATTATCCAAGAAAACAAACAATATACAAATCATAACCTTAGCAATCAAAATTTCTAAAGCTTTTATATCTTTTAACATTAGTGTTCTTAAGGTGTTTTTTTCTTTTTCTTCCGCTATTATGGTTGCCATTAAGGCAATAGGCACCATTGCCAAAGTCATTATTACACATAACGAAAATATAGATTCTTTAGGAGATTCCATTTTTGAATACAAAAAAGCAAAAAAAATGGGTAAAACGACATATAAAAAGACATTCATATTTTTTAATAAATCTTCGATACCAAGTTTAAATAACGCTTTAATTCTGTAAAAATTCATTTTAGTTCCCTCCCAGTTAATGTCAAAAATATTTCAGATAAATTGGGTTCTTGTGAATGAATAGACTTAATTTTATTTTTAGAATTTGTTAATGCATTAATAATACTTTGATTATCCTTCTTAACAGTTTCTACTGTATCATTATCAAAAATTATATCAATAGAGTCTCTTCCATATTTAACCTTTAAATCTTTTGGGACTCCTAATTCAACAATTTTTCCTCTATCTAGGAAAGCTACTCTATCACATAATTTATCTGCTTCTTCCATATTATGTGTTGTAAGAAAAATTGTGGTTCCCTTTTCTCTTAAAATAAATAATAATTCATGAATTTCATTAACAGTTGCAGGATCAAGCGCTGCTGTTGGTTCATCTAAAAATAATAGTTTAGGATTATGAATGATAGCACAGGCAAGTAGCAATCTTTGCTTCATACCTTTAGATAGATTTTGAACCTTCTTATCTTTATCTTCCCATAACTTTACTTGTTTTAAAACTGTGTCAACATTCTTTTTATCACTCCTTGATAGTTCTGCAAAAAAACACAAATTGCGATAAACAGTTAATCGTTCATATGCACCACTGTTGTCACTTAAAATCCCAATTTCATCAATGCTTGCATTGACTTCACATTCTCCTGTCTTTGGTGTCAATTGCTTAGTTAATATTTTTATAGTAGTGGTTTTCCCGGCACCACTTGGACCTAGAAAACCAAAAATCTCATGTTTTTTAACATCAAATGTAATCTCATTAAGAACTTTTTTGTTCCCGAATGAGATACTCAAATTAGTTGTAGAAATCATTTTGTTGTTCATACATATACTCCTTTTTTATAATTATAACATAAATTAAAATTATGTAGTTTTTTTCTTTATATTGATAATATTATTAACTTTAACATTATTACCTAATAACAAAATAAAAAATCACCTCTCTTTTATTCAAGAAAAGAAGACCGTTGATTATATATATTAGTTAATAAATCTCTTTTTAATTCGAATTATTGTCTCCAATATCTTATTTTTATTTATGTCATCATTATGTTTTTTAGAGTATTCAATTTTTTCTTTTATTCCAATACATCCTTTGCCAAACTGTTTCATCCATTCATAATTTGGTAAAATCCAAATGTGAAAATGATTAGACTCTTCCTCCTGTATTATTGTAACAGTCTCTATATTACATACTTCTTTTACTATTGTTACAGTTTTATTCAAAACTTCAACCACTTTAAATAATTCATTTTCTGACATCTGACTTAGACTGTTTATATGTCTATTAATTCCTAATACCATAAACCCAATTATTGGAATTAAAGGATCAGCTGATACATTAATTAAATTATCTTCATATACATAACCACCAGGAGGAATCATTTTATGATTTGCGATATCACAGCCCATACAGTTAAAACTTATTTTATTATTAAAAATATCAATATCACTATTCATACATTCGCCTCCAAATTTATAATAAAATGACTAAATAAGCATATATATTAAAATTTGTACGAAACAATATTTTTATATTCCTTATTAAATCATTGCTTTTATATACAAAAAAAGTCAATTAAAATTAACTTTTTATTTATTGGTTGAAATAATTCAACAAAATTTCATACGGTGCTAGAAATAGGATTTGGACCTACAACCTACTGATTACGAAACAGTTGCTCTACCGTTAGAGCTATTCTAGCATATATGGCTGCCCCAGTTAGATTCGAACTAACGCATGTTGGAGTCAGAGTCCAAAGCCTTACCGCTTGGCCATGGGGCAATATACAAATATATTTTACCACAAAAAAAACTACAAAGTGTAGTTTTCTTTTATATTTTTTTATTATATGCGTTAAATTTCATCTAAACCAAATTTTTCAATATATTCTTCATATGAAATTTGTTTATCTAAATAAGAACCATCTTTCTTTATTTCAATTAATCTATTACTTACACTATCGATAATTTCTTGATCGAATGTTGAAATAATTAAAGTACTGTCATACTTTTTTAATCCCTCATTAAGTGCAGTTATTGATTCAATATCTAAATGATTAGTTGGCTCATCAAGTAAAAGAACATTTCCTTTTTCAAGCATTGTTTTAGCAAACATGCATCTTACTTTTTCTCCACCAGATAAAACATTAACTTTTTTAAGTGATTCTTCTCCAGAAAATAACATTCTTCCTAAAAAACCTCTTACAAATGATTCTTCCTTTATAGAAGAGTAATTTCTAAGCCACTCAATTAAGTTTAACGATTCATGGAAATATCTATCATGATTTTTTTCATAATAAGATATTTTTACTGTAGAACCATATTTTATAGTGCCTGAATCAGGTTTGATATTACCTGAAATTATATTTAATAATGCAGTTTTAGCTATTTCATTATTACCAAGTAAAACTATTTTATCATCTGGTCTAAGTGTTAGATTTAAATCCTTTATAATCACTTTACCATCAATACTGTAATTAATATTTTCCATTGTTATTACTTCTTTACCTAGAGGTTTCTCGATATCGAAATTAATGTATGGATACTTTCTACTTGATGGCATAATTTCATCAAGTTGAATTTTTTCAAGTGATTTTTTTCTAGAAGTAGCTTGTTTAGATTTAGATGCATTAGCACTAAATCTTCTTATAAAGTCTTCTAATTCCTTAATTTTTTCTTCTTTTTTCTTGTTTGAATCTTTCATTTGTCTTTGAATTAATTGACTTGATTCATACCAAAAATCATAATTACCAACATATAAAGTTACTTTTTCAAAATCAATATCTACCATATGAGTACAAACTTTATTCAAAAAATGTCTATCATGTGATACTACAAGTACAGTATTTTTAAAGTTTATTAAGAACTCTTCCAACCACATAATACTCTTACTATCAAGACCATTGGTAGGTTCATCTAATAATAGAACATCTGGATTACCAAATAAAGCTCTAGCCAATAAAACTTTAACCTTTTCGCTGTCCTTTAATTCACCCATCTTCATTTCAAGCAAATCTGTTTTAATACCAAGACCAGCTAAAAGTTGTGCCGCATCACTATCTGCTTGCCAACCATTTAAAGAAGCAAATTCTTCCTCTAGTTCTGCTACTTTCATACCATCTTCCATAGAAAAATCTGGTTTCATGTATAACTCTTCTTTTTCTTTCATAATACTATATAGTTTAGTATCACCCATTATTACTGTCTCAAGTACTTGATATTCATCAAACTCATTGTGATTTTGTTTTAAAGTGGATAATCTTTCATTTTTGCCTAAAATAACTTCACCTTTTGTTGAATCTATTTCACCACTTAAAATCTTTAAAAATGTTGATTTTCCTGCGCCATTCGCACCAATTATCCCATAACAATTATCGTCTTTAAATTCTATATTAACATTGTCAAATAATACTCTTGTACTAAATCTTAATCCTATATTATTTGCTTTTAACATGTTATCACTTCCTTGCTTGTAATAGTTTATCATATTTATAGCTTTTTTAAAAGAAAAAGAACTAATTTATTTTGATTATATCTGTATTAATTAAAAAAACAAAAGAATATTACTTAATCTTTTGTTTTGAATTAATTTTATTATATAATTCCGCATATTCTTCTTCTGTAAATAAATGTGCATTTATTCTTAAAATTCTTTTCTTAATATCACATTCGGTGTAGTCTCCACCTATCCAACATGCAGAATCATCCATAAGCTTATAATTATAACTTTTAATTTGTGCTTCTGTCCAAGTTCTATTTATTAAATTTAATTTTGATTGCTTTTCTTCTAATCTTTCGTTTTCTTTTTCAATTTGTACTTTTTCAATATAATTTTTTAGTTTTTTAAAAATTTTAATTTGTTTTTTCATAAGTCACCTCTTAATGCATTATACCATTTTTTTAAATAAACTCTTAGTATTATGAGTTGTTATCTTTGTAATCTCATCAGCACTCATATTTTTAATTTCTGCTATCTTAGATATTATATAATTTAAATTATTTGAATTGTTAATTTCTTCACGATATGGTTCTGGTGTCATATATGGACTATCTGTTTCCACTAAAAACATTTCATTTGGAATTTGTTTTACAATCTCTAAAGATTTTTTTGCAGTTTTATATGTAATAGGACCAGCAAAAGAAATATAGTATCCATTATCAACTAAGTATCTCATTACTTCTATATCAGGCTGAAAGCAGTGAAATACACAACCATATTTTGGTTTTATTATATTTTTAAATATATTTATTATTTCTTCATTACTATTCTTAGAATGAATAATCACAGGTAGTTTTAACTCATTTGCTATAAGTATTTGTTTAATTAAATAATACTTTTGATTAATATAGTTATTTTCAGAATTGTCTAAACCAATCTCGCCAATCGCTACTACTTTATCATTTACCAAATTAAATAAATCTTCAGGATTATCATCATTTATATAAAGAGGATGTATTCCTATAGATGTATAAATTTTTTTACTATCCCCTACTAGTTTTATTATTTGTCTAGATGTTTTGATATCTAATCCAACATTGATGACACTTTCAATATGTTTATTATTATTAACCTTATCAAGATCAGATATGTTGTTAAAATAACTATTAATATGCATATGACTATCTATCATAATATCACTTCCTCTTAAAATACGTTTTTTCTTCATATATTAACACAAATATTTATATTTATCAAATAATTAATATTTTTTGATAAATATGTATCATTTTTAATATTGCATGTTGCTATAAATAATATACAATCATATAATTTTTATATAATATAATGGAAATAAGAGAGGTCCAAAATGAAATCAGACTAGATATATATAGGAAATATTATGTGCTGCACAGACTATCAAGAACATACCATATTCAGTAGTACTACTTTAGTAGATAACAAGGAAGTTTGTAGTGATTCATTTGGATATATTGAAGAAAATTAAAGATATACGTGAAATAGTTTTTATTTAGGTGGAATCATTTTGTCAAGTTGTGCTCACTGTATGGGTTGCTTCTTTGTGGATTATAAATCATTAGTTCCCTACTATGATAATGAAAAGAAAACATCAAACATTACAGCACATCAATTAAAAAAAAGAATATTTAAAAATATAAATATGCTTTTATAAGAAGCATTTTTTTTATTTGTACAATAATATACTTAAAATAAAGTTTTGCATTTCGTTATATATTGTTTATTCCAAACTAATTAATATACATATTTTATAATAGTAAGGAGGAAGAAAATGGATATATATGAAAGCGCTTTAAGAAAAATTGAACAAGATAAACATCACCGTCCAATTAGTTGTTGTTGCTGTGTAGGACCTACGGGACCTACTGGACCTACGGGACCTTTTGGTGGACCTACTGGGCCAACTGGACCTACGGGACCAACCGGACCTACTGGGCCAACTGGACCTACTGGTGCTGCTAGCACAATTGCTGGACCTACTGGACCTACTGGACCT
>JAEWBI010000054.1 GCA_023391185.1 Bacillota bacterium
CAATACTGATCAAAATTATAATATGGAAATATATAATTATGATTATAAAAATAGTGAAAATAAGGGTAAATATAGCAAAGATGAGATAGAAGCATTTATTATTGTAGATGATATAATAAACAAAGTTAAAAGTAAGTATCAAATATTTGATGTTAAATCAAAAACTTTTCATGATGCATCCTATAAAGATTTTGTTATATTAGTTGATAAGAAAACAAAGTTTGATTTATTTAAGAAAATATTTGATTATAAAGGTATACCTATAATAATTCACAAGGATGAAGAATTTGTTTATTCTAGTGAAATATATGTACTTAAAAACATACTAAAGTTGATTAATATTGTAAAGAAGAAAGATTATACTGAACTAAATTATGCTTTTTTATCAGTAGCTAGGTCTTATTTATTTAATTTTAGTGATAATGATATCTTTACTAGTATTACTAATAAAGATATACTTACTAATCCAATCTTTTCTAAATTATTTGATAGTATTAATAAACTAGTTATTTTATCAAAAAAAGAAAGCATAAGTAATTTAATACTTGATGTTTATAAAGAGTTTAACTTTTATTTAAAATCAATAAATATTGGTAATGTAGATAATGTTAATAAGAAATTAGATTATATAGTTGATGTAAGTATTAACTTAGAAGAAATGGGTTATAATTTAGATAACTTTATTACATACTTTGAAAATGTCTTTGATAAAAAATTAGATATTCAGTTTTCTAATAAAAAGGATACATCTAGTAATTCTGTTAATATTATGACAATTCATAAGTCAAAAGGTCTTGAGTATCCAATATGTTATTTTCCATTATTATTTAGTAATTTTAATAAAGCGGATTTAAATGATAGATTTATTTTTAGTAGTGAATATGGAATAGTCATGCCTGTATTTAAAGAGGGATTAACTAATACTATTTATAAGAGGTTACTTTCTGATAATTATTTAAAAGAAGATATAGCTGAGAGATTAAGAGTACTTTATGTTGCTCTTACTAGAGCTAAAGAAAAGATTATAATGGTTAATCCAATAAATGAATCTGATGATGTTTTGCTTCCTTATCAAAATGATGTTGTAAATAACTTAGAAAGACAAAAATACAGCAATTTTGGTACAGTATTAGCTTCAATAAAACCTATCTTAGCTAAATATATTACTAGTGTTAATTATGAAGTAGATAAGCGCTACGAAAGGCTAAAGGAAGTTAATTATAAGGATTCCTTACAAATAATAGATTTTCATTATGATACTGAAGTACTAAATTTAGAGAAAATAAAAATAGAAGAGAAAGTATTTTCTCATTCTAACATGGAAATAGAAAGTAATAAAGAAACTACTTCTGGACTTGATGTTCATGAAGTTCTAGAGTATTTAGATTTTAATAACTATATGGAAGATTTAGCCAATTATGAACTTAGTGATTTTATTAAGGATAAAATAAAAGAATTATTTAACATGCCATTTATGGAAGATATAAAAAATAGTAAAGTATATAAAGAACATGAATTTTATACAGATGATAGTCATGGTATTATAGATTTACTTATTGAAAAAGAAGATATGTTTATAATTGTAGATTATAAACTTAAAGATATATCTAAGTCATATTATGTAGATCAAGTAAAAGGATACATGGATTATATAAAAAGTACTACTAATAAAGAAGTGGCGGGATATCTATATTCAATATTAGATTGTGAGTATAAAAAAATAAGAGCTTAAGCTCTTATTTTTTACGATTTTTAATGACATAAAATACTATATGTACTAAAGCACAAGCAATAAATACTATTGGAAAAGCTATACCGGCAACTTGCCATGCTTCTATTTTTCCATTAACAGTTGAATCTAATACTACATACATAGTTGCATTACACTGACAAAATAACAATAGAGAAATAATACTAATAACAGCTGCTTGTACTCCACAATAAATAATAATATTTGCTACTTCCTTACATTCTGCTTCTTGCTTATTAACTTTCTTAGACGTTTTTTTGTCTATTTTTTTAGTCACTTTTCAACACACTCCACTTTCTATAACTTACGACCTATTATGACAATTATATCACATTTTCGAAAAAAGACATCAAAATTCTCTGAAAATAAAAATTAGTACTTGATAGTTATATCATTTCTTAGTGTAGTTTTTTCTCTTATATTAACGTTTAAAAGACATAAAGTTAGTAATTTAATGATAATATAGATTTTAAATACTTAGATAAATATATAAAAAATGTTTATTTTTTATAAAAATGTGGTAAAATATTCTTATAAATTGATGACGAAGAATAGTAATAAAAATATTTATTTTAAGAGAGTCTATGGTAGGTGAAAATAGATAATAATGTTTTATGAATCTACTTCTAAGAGAAATGTAAACATTTCCGGATAATACCGTTATATTAATTAAGATCAAAGTAGGATGGTACCGTGCTTATGCACTCCTATACTTTGGTCTTTTTTTGTTAAGGAGGCTTGTTATGAGTGTAAATAATATATGCGAAAGTATTAAAGTTCTTAGTGATGGTGAAATAGAGTTAAAACTTTGTTTAGGACTCGAATCTAATAGGCAGTTTTACTATATAATATATCGAGTAAGTGATAATGAAAAAGTTGGTCAATGTGGTATTAGAATGCAAAAGAATGAAGAAAATTATTATTTAGGCAACATCGAGTATGAAATTTTACCATATAGCCGTGGAAATCATTATGCTGAAAAAGCATCTAGATTGCTGGCTAGAGTTGCCTCCTATTACAATGTAGATAGTTTAATAATAACAGCTAATCCTGAAAATAAGCCATCTATTAAAACAATAGAGAATTTAGGTGCCAGTTTTATAGAAATAAGAAAAGTTCCTAAAAATACGAGATTATATAGAGGTGGAAACCAGTATGTCTCAATATATGGATGGGATTTAAAAGAAAAAGGAGATAGAAATTTATGATAGATATAAAATTAATAAGAGAAAATAGAG
>JAEWBI010000037.1 GCA_023391185.1 Bacillota bacterium
ACAGCATACAGAGCAGAATACAAAAAAAGCTCTACAAGCTGTTGAAAAAGGCGCTGCTACATATTTTGCTGGTCCAGAAGGGGCAGCTGCAGTAAATGCACTCCATAGCGCTCCTGTTGTAGGTAAAGCACTAAATAAAGTAGAAGATAAAGCTGTTGAAAAGTTAGGTAAAAATAAGAATGTTGCAAATATTGCAAATAAATTAGGTGATAGCGGTATTACTGATGCAGCCAACCAAGGCTTGGATGCAGTTGGTGCTGCAGGCGGTGCAACTGGTGGTGCAGGTGCTGCTGCTGGAGGTGCTGCCTCTAAAGCAGGTAATGCTACAGGTGCAGCAAACGCAACATCTGGAGCAAGTTCTTCAGCTACATCAGCTTCAAAAGCTATTAATGATAAATTTGATAAAATGCCTCGCTTTTTAAAAGGCAGTAATAATGATAATGAAAGTTCTGGTCAAGAAGGTGGTGGCGAAGAAATTTCACCATCTGAAAGAACAGCTCGTGATGTTAAAAAAGCTGCAAAAATAATTAAAATGATTGGTCCTTTTATTCCTTATATTGCTGGTATAATAGTTACAGTTTTAGTAATTGTCATGGTTATGGCTGAAATAATGGTTATTAGGGATAAGATTGTAGGAGCAATTGTTGGAGTTATAAAATTCGAACAAAAATTACAAAATTTCGTTACAGGTGATGGCTGGAATACGGAAGATGAAGCCTTTTTTCTTCGTCTAAAGGAAGCCTATATAAATTTTAATGAAAGTTCTAATGAGACACTGGATATTCCTTTAATAGCTGCTACTATTCATTATTCAAAAATAACTGATATGAATAACTGGGATGGTGAAGAAGATGAACATGCTTCGGATATAGGAGAAGGACAACAAAATTATTCTGACTCTCAGGATGCAGGTATAGGAAGTTCTATAGTGGAAACTTTCCAAACGTGGAGCTTTTACCAAGTTGCCAATGTAAAATTAGGTAGTTCTTTAACCTTAATACCAGGCCAAAGAGGCCTTTTAGGACATTTAATTAAAACAGATATCGAATGGAGAAGTGTTTGTATTTTAGATGCACCGGGCTATTGGCTAAACTTTTTTGAGGATATTTTTAATATAACCACTTTAAATGAAGCTATTGAAATGAATAATGGAAGTGTAGGAGCTGGGTTACTTCAAAAGATTAGTGATTTTCTCGGTTTAGGACTTGGAATGATAACAGCCTTACCTAACTTAATAAGTGATATAGCTGCCTTTGCGGCGCAAGATGCTAGTCTCTTGGATTGGTGGTCGGCCAATGTAATATATGAGGCCCGAGAGTTGGTAGAATTTTTCACTAAGGATTATGATGATTCTAGATTAGTTGAGGCCAGTTATTCATATTATAATAATTTGTCTGGTACTGGAACTAAATCAGAAGTTTTAATAGAGGGTTATAATGATTATCAATCAAATCAAGATAAACCAGCTAAGGATTCAGAAGATAAATGTATAATAAATGTGCCAGTTCCAGAAGTTGTTAGAACTATGGATTACAAGTCATATTATCGCTATCTAGTAAATGTATATATACCAGTTACTTATTATAGAGGATTAACATTAGATGTGGATTATACTTTCCTTGAAGTTGTTAATATAGCTAATGATATATTTGATCAAAAATATTTGTATGATTATTTAGTTGGTGAAGATGAAGAAAATGCAAATAGTGGTTGTGATTATAATTTCTCTGGTTCCTCCTCGGAAAAAGTAAGTGTCGACAAAAATATGATAGATAACCTATATGTTAATGTAATGTCAGGAAGTTGTAGTAGTGTAAATAGCTGTAATTTGGTTGAGGAAACAGTATCTTTAAGAGATTATGTTATGGGTGTTGTATATCGAGAAATAGGTGCCTCAACCAGTGATAATGCTGAATATCTTAAAGCTAATATTATAGCTGCTAAGAGCTTTACAGTTGGTAGAAGAACAGCGACGCAAAATGGTGATAAGTATTACATAAATATGTTAAATAGTACTAATGATCAAGTATACTGTAGTGTAACAAAAGGATGTTTAAATGCCTCTAGTAATAGTAAACCAGCACCTTCTTCTTCTTTACTTGAATATTTAGGTAAGCTATACGATGAAGTGTATAACGAGTTTCTTTATAATTCTTCAGGAAGTACTTTTACTGGATATTATAGAGCCAAGGAATCACAATGTATTGGAGCTAATTTAGCAGGTTCATGCTTAGGGCAAACTGATAGTAGGACAATGGCGGACACAGGAAAAAATTATCAGGCAATATTAGGACATTTTTATGTTAACCCTATAGGTCTTGTGGATATTTCTACTGGTAATTTTAGTGTAGGTGTTATGCAGTGTATATCATCTGGACTTAAACTTGGAACTGATGGATACTATATTCGTACAACAGAGCCAGAATCAACTAATATCTATTTCAACTCCCCATATGTTTCTGATTCTAATAGAGGACAGTGTGTATGGTATGTAAAAGGTAGAGCACAGGAAATTATTGCAAATTCAATAGCAGACACTTCAAAAAAAGAGACTGCTAAAGATGCAATAACTGGTATGAATGGAAATGGTAATCAGTGGTACGCAGAACAGTTAACTAAGGTTTTTGGTAGTAGTCAAGATTATAAATTACCAAAAGCAGGTGCTATAGCGGTATACGATTGGACTGATGCTGAATGCTTATCTTATTGGCAGAGAAGAGGACAAAGTACTTGCGTTACTAAGTATGGACATTCTTTAATCGTTGAATCTGTTGAAGGAGACAATGTGTCAATATCTCAAGGATGGACAAGTTGTTCAACTGGTAGTCCAGCATGGAATTGTGTAGAATTTAGTTATTCTACACATCCAGTATCTTACATGAAAGATCTTGGTGGAGGATACAAATTTATTGGGTATATATATCTGTTAAATTAAGGAGGACAGTAATGAATAAAAAAGTATTATTAGTATTATTAATTTCTGTATTTTCCTTAACAGGTTGTAGTGCAAAGTGCGAGATGGAAATAAAAAATGGTAAGATAACTGAAAACATTTCCATCTCTATACCAAATGAATATAGTGATAAAAAAATAAATGATTTAATTGAATATTATGGAGTTAACAATAACTCATCTTTTAAACAAAAAATAACTAAGAGTGGTTCAATTATGGATATTTCATTAACTGGCAAAACAGAAAAACTAGACTCATTTTTTAATGATGATGATAGTTTTATAAATAAATGTTATAATAAGATTAGTTTTTTATTAGAAGATGGTAATTATTATATTGGAACTTCTAAAGGATTTAATTGTTTAACTTATGATTACATGGAACTAGATAAAATTAGTATAAGCATAAAGACATATAACAAAGTTTATGATAATAATGCGGATGATGTTAAAGGTAATATTTATACTTGGAACATAAATAGATCTAATGTTTTAACTCATAGTATGATGTTTGTTGTAAGTAAAAATGATTATGTATGGTATTATAAATATAGATATTTATTTGGTGGTTTAATAGCAGTTGGTTCATTATTTATGCTTATATATTTGATATACTTAACGTTTAAATCATCTAGTAACAGAGCAAATAAAATTTAGGAGGTAAAGCAAATGAAATTGAAATTCAGAGCAGATGCAAAGGACATAGTAATATTTGTTATATTTTGTATAGTACTATTGTATATATGCTCAATAGCAGTATTGAATTTATCAGAATTTTCTAAATACGGGACATTTTATGGATTAAATCCATTTCCTGCTTTTTCTTCTGAATATATATTTCCAACTTTAGTAATATTCATTTTTGCTCTAGCAGCTATTATGATGAGTGTTTCTTCATACTTTTTTGATAGAGAAAAAGGAATCGGTATTAGTACTGATGCTAAAAAGGAAAAAGGTTATTCAAGATGGTGTACTGACAAAGAAATGAAAAAAGTTTTAAAACCAGTTTTAGCTGATTCAAAAACTAGTGAATTTGCGGGTATACCAATAATGAATGATGGTAAAAAAATATGGGTTGATGATGGTGAATTTCATACTTTAGTTATAGGTTCTACTGGTTCTGGTAAGACTGAGATGTCTATTCAGCCGATGGTAAAAGTTCTTGCTAAAAAAGGTGAGTCTATGATAATCACCGATCCAAAAGGCGAAATATATGAAAAAAATGCCTTAGAACTTAAGGAAAAAGGATATAACATTGTTCTTTTAAATTTTAGAAATCCACAGAATGGTAATTGTTGGAATCCACTTAATTTACCATATCAATTATATTGTGATAAAAATCAAGATAAAGCATGCGAATTATTGGAAGATTTGGCTCTAAATATTCTTTATGATGAATCATCAAAGGGACAAGATCCATTCTGGGAGAAAACATCTGCTGACTATTTTGCAGGTTTGTCTCTAGCATTATTTGAGGATGCTAAAGCTGAAGAAATAAACTTAAACAGTATAAATCTAATGACTACTGCTGGTGAAGATAAAATAGGTAATACAACTTATATAAAAGAATATTTTAGTGATAAAGATCAAGGATCACCAGCATACATAAATGTTGCAAGTACTTTGATGGCACCAAATGAAACAAAAAGTAGTATATTATCTGTATTTAAACAAAAGATTAAGTTGTTCTCTTCTCGTGAAAACCTATCTGAAATGCTTTCACATAGTGATTTTGATATGCATGAAATTGGTCGTAAGAAAACAGCTGTGTTTATAGTAATACAAGATGAGAAAAAAACATATCATTCTCTTGTTACTATTTTCTTAAAACAATGTTATGAGACACTAATTAGTGTTGCACAAGAGTGTGGTGGCCATTTACCATATAGAACAAATTTTATTTTGGATGAATTTGCCAATATGCCTCCACTTAAAGATGTGACTACAATGGTAACTGCAGCTCGTAGTAGACATATTAAATTCACTTTTGTTATACAAAACTTTGCTCAACTTTATGAAGTATATGGCAAAGAAAATGGCGAAACTATTAAGGGTAACTGTGGTAATATAATTTACTTAATAAGTAGTGAATTATCAGCTTTGGAAGAAATAAGTAAACTTTGTGGTGAAGTTAAATCAAAAGATAAAGATAAAACTGATTCAAGACCACTTGTTACAGTAAGTGATTTACAAAGACTTCCTCAGTGGACACTTATAGCAATTCGCATACGTATGATGCCTTTTAAAACAAAACTTACTCCTAACTGGCAAATGGTTAAGAATAATAATTGGGGAAATAATTATGATTTAGCTACATATCCAGTAAGGGAGAAGGGAATTGTACAAACATTTAATATAAAACAATTTGTAGACAAGAAAAAAGAAGAAAAAGTTACAAATATGTTAAATAATATAACAGGCGGTTCTTCAAAACCTGCCGATACAGGATTCAATCCATTTTTAAGTCAGAAACCTTCTCCAAAGCCAAATCCTGGTGGGTTTGATGTAGATGAAATGGTTCGAAGAATTGATGCAAAGATTGCTGAATTAGAAGAAGAAGAAAGACAAGAAAAAGCAAGATTAGCAGAAAAAAATAGTATAGTAAGTAATGAAATTGCTTTTGATAGCAGTATTGAGAATGTTGATAAAAATAGTGTTGTTAAACCAAATGACATCTCAATTATGCAGCCTGTAACTAAGGCAGATGATCAACAGGAAGATAACAATAGTTTATTAAATGGGCTTTTAAATCTTTCAACAACTACTAGAATTCCAGATATGGAAGTGAAAAATTCTAACTTCAAAGAATTTGAAAATAAGGAAATTAAAGCACCAGAAAGTAATGATAATTTATTGAAATCTATTACAACAATGATTGAGCAAGATGATGATATTGATTCTGAAGATGAAGGTAAATTTTTTGGTCTTCCAGAAGTTGATACGAGTGTATTAAAAAATAATTCTTTTAAACCGGAAGAAAAAGAAAAAATTGATAATAGTAACGGTATTCAGCTCTTTGACTTCATTGTTCCAGTAGCAGAAGAACAAACAAAAACAGACGAATCAACTGATATTTCGAGTGATCAAGTAAAAGAAGATACACAGATACCTGGAGGCATAATAAATGATATTTTACCAATTTCTTCAATTCCAAAACAGGAATTAGAACCGATTGATTCTATTCCAGAAGATTTGAAGGTTGTAAAACCAGTGGAAGAAAATATTATTATACCTGAATTAGATAATTTAAAATTTATTAAACCTGTTATTGACTCAAACAATGTTGACAAAACAGTAAGTAGTAATTCTGAAATAAAGCAAAAAGAAAGCAAAAAAGAGAATTTAGTCGAAAAGAATACTAATAAATTAGAATCAAAAGTTATTAATAATAATTATGTGACTGATGATCAATTCTTTGATGATTTCTTTAATGATGAAGATTAATTAAAAGAACCACCTAACTATATAATATAAACATATTATATAGTAGGTGGTTTTATGTTTAAAAGTGTAGATATGAATGAATTAAAGAAGCTAATAGGTAATATTAATATAATTGATATTAGAGATACTGATGAGTATAATGACGGTCATATTCCAACTAGTATTAATATACCAAATAGTAAAATTATGATTAATCCAGAATACTATTTGAATAAGTCAAAAAAGTATTACATATATTGTCAATTTGGTAAAACAAGTATAAAAACTTGTGTTTATTTAAACAAGATTGGCTATGATGTAATAAACGTCATTGGTGGTTATCAAAAGTATGCATAATTAAATATTTGTAATTATAAAATAGAAATGTATATTTCTATTTTTGTTGATGTAAACTATACAGTGTATAAACAGTTATTGACACTACAAAGTAAAACATTGAACTATATATATAAAACTTACAATTTTTTCACAAAAAAGAATGTTTTTTTATGGTAAAATATATCATAGGACAAGGAGATGACAGATGATGAAACCTATAGTGTTATGCATCTTAGATGGTGTAGGTATAAGGAATAGCGTGCATGGCAATGCTTTTGCACAAGCTAATAAACCAAATTTTGATTTGTTATGGAATAAATATCCACACAGTTTACTTGAGGCAAGTGGAGAATTAGTAGGACTTCCTCATGGGCAAATGGGCAATAGTGAGGTAGGGCACATGAATATTGGTGCTGGTAGAATTGTTTATCAACCTCTACAATTAATAAACGAAAAGATAAAGAATGGTGATTTTTTCAAAAACGAAGAATATATAAAAGTAATGAAATATGTTAATGAAAAAGATTCTAAGTTACATATTTTTGGGCTACTAAGTGATGGTGGAATTCATTCACATATTAATCATTTATTCGCTATACTTGATATGGCAAAAAATAATGGAATAAAAAAATTATATTTGCATATGTTTTTAGACGGAAGAGATACTCTGCCTGAAGTTGCCGAAACTTATTTAGATATGTTGTCTAATAAAATCAAAGAGATTGATTTAGGAATTATAGCTACTATTTCTGGAAGATATTATGCAATGGATAGAGATAATAGATGGGATAGAGTTATGCTTGCTTATAAAGCTATCACTGAAGCAGATGGAATTGAATATGATAATTATCATGACGCTATAAAAGATAGCTATCAAAATAAAATATATGATGAGTTTGTGTTACCAACAGTTTTAGATAAAAATGGAGTGGTTGAAGAAAATGATGGTTTAATTTTATTTAATTATAGACCAGATAGAGGAAGAGAATTATTTAGTGCATTAACTAATCCAAAATTTGTTGGTTTTGAAAGAAAGTTTATTAAGAATTTGAAATTAGTTACTATGATGCCACTTAGTGATGAAGTAATAAATTCAACTGCATTTGATAATCAAAACTTAGCTAATACTCTAGGTGAATATTTGGCAAGTAGTGGCAAAAAACAATTAAGAATAGCTGAAACTGAAAAATATGCTCATGTCACTTATTTCTTTGATGGTGGCATTGAAAAAGAATTAGATGGCTGTGATAGGATTTTGATACCGTCACCAAAAGTAGCAACATATGATTTAAAACCAGAAATGAGTGCTAGAGAAATAACTAATAAACTTATTGATGTGGTTGCTGATTATGATGTAGTAATTATTAATTACGCAAATGGTGATATGGTTGGTCATACAGGAGTAATACCTGCTGCTATAGATGCGGTTGAATGTGTCGATGATTGTTTAGGAAAATTATACAAGAAAGTTGAAGAACTTGAAGGGACTTTATTAGTAACTGCTGATCATGGCAATTGTGATTGGATGCTTGATGATAATAATAATGTAATAACAAGTCATTCAACTAGTTTAGTACCTTTCATTATTAATAAGGATGTAGAATTAAAAGATGGGAAGCTTGCTGATATAGCACCAACTATTTTAAGCATATTAAATCTTCCTATTCCCGAAGAAATGACTGGAAGTATACTTATTAAAAGATGAGGTAACTACTTATGAAAAACAAACCAAAAACAAAATTTAAATTTAAGAAAACAAATATATTTATAGCTTTAAATATATTGTTTTTGCTTGGATGTTGTATTTTCTATGGTTCGAGACTAGTTTATTATTATAAATTGGAACATCCAAAGATTAAAACGAATGAACCTTTAGTAAAACTAGTAACACTTAAAAAGAATATTACTAATATTGGTTCAGGTCTGTATAAAACAGATGAGGGATATGTATATAAAGGTAATGATTTAGCAAACTATGTTCAATATTCTGGAAGAATATGGCGTATTGTTTCTATAGATTCTGATAATAATATAAAATTAATAACAGACAGTTCTCAAACTTCATTAGTTTGGGGAATCTCTACAGATTATAAAAATTCTTATGTTAGATCATGGCTAAATGATGAAGATAATGATATAAAGTCATTTTATGAAAGCTTAACAGGTACTAGCGTTTTAGTTAAAACAAAAACTTGTACGGATATTGTTACAGAGAAGAAAATCACTTGTAAAGAATTTGCAGAGGATAATATTGGTTTACTATCTGCATATGAGTATCAACTTGCAGGTGGTGAAGATAGTTATCTTAATATTAAGCAGTATTGGTGGACAAGTAACATTAATAGTGATAAAACAGCATGGTATGTTTATTCAAAAGGTAGTTTAAATGATACTTCCTATTCTGGCACAATGTATTATAGTTATGGAGTTAGACCAACAATTACTATTAAAGGAACTGCTCAAGTAAAAAATGGTGATGGTAGTAGTGAAACTCCATATAACCTTGATGGTTCAACTTCTAATGTATTAAATGAGAAATATGTTGGAAATTATATAAGTTACAGTAATTATATTTGGAGAATTATAGAAAAAGATGAAGGCTATGTGAAAATTGTTATGGATGGCGTAATAAAAAATGGTGATGATGATTATTATACATCTTTTGGAAAAAGTAATTATCTTTCAGCAGATTCTACCATCGGTTCTTATTTAAATAAAACTTTTTATAATAGTTTAACAAATAAGGATTATGTTTTAAAACATAGTTTTTATGCTGGAAGATATGATAATACTAACAAGTATGATTTTAATGAAATTACAAAGTATAATGAAACATTTAAAATTGGATTATTACAACTTGGTGAATTATTTGTTACAGATGTTCCAAAATATTTTTTATCAACTAGAACAAAGACTACTGATAACAATATATATCAAGTTTTAGATGATGGTCGTATATATGCTGGTGATTTAACTGATGAATTAAGGCTAAGACCGACACTTTATTTAAAACCTGAGTTGACAGTAAGCTCAGGAAACGGAACAAAGAAAGAGCCATATATGATAGGGTAGGTGACATATGAAAAAAAGTATATTTGCATTAGTTGTAATAGATTTTATAGTAGCAATATGTTTCTTTTTAACATATGGACCCATAAGTTATTTTAGAAACTTTTTAATAACTACAGCTATGACAACAATGGATCATAAATATTTAGCAAGAATATTTTATACAGATAAAATGATTAATAAAGTATTAAGTGAAAATACAATAGAAGGTTTTTCTAGCGGTACTGATACTAGTCAAATTACTATAGGTGGTAGTGATGAAAATACTAAATATGCTTCAAGTTATGAAAAAGAAATACTTGATCACGACAAAAAGGACATATATAAACTTATTGAGTTTGAATATAATGGTTATGATGCATATTTAGTGGCAGTGTATGATCCTACTAGAGTAAGTTTGATACAAACAAAGGACATAGGAAATTATGGTCAAACCTTACTTAATATGGCAAAAGATAATAATGCATTAGTGGCTATTAACGCTGGTGGGTTTGAGGATCCTAATGGACAAGGTAATGGTGGAACACCTATGGGACCTGTTATAAATAATGGTAAACTGGTATGGGGAAATGGTAATGCAGTTTCAACTATTTCAGGATTTAATAAAGATGGAGTCTTACTTCTAACTTATGCTTCTGCAAATGATGCAATAAAACAAGGGATGAAAGATGCAGTTCAATTTGGTCCATTTTTAATTGTTAATGGAGTATCAGCTACTATTAATGGTAATGGTGGATGGGGAATTAATCCTCGTACTGTACTTGCTCAAAGAAAAGATGGGATAGTTTTGTTTTTAGTCATAGATGGAAATGGTTCTAATAGATATAATTGGAGTGGTAGAGGTGGAGCAACACTGAATGATGTTATAGATATATTAGAACGTTATGGAGCGTATAATGCTGTTAATATGGACGGTGGTGCTTCTACTAATTTAATTATTGAAAATAAGCTATGGAATAATCCTTGTGCAATTAGTCCAACAGGAGAAAGAGAACTTCCAAATGGATGGATGGTAAAGTGATACTTATGTATCGCTTTTTTTATATTTAAAGGAATATCTTTCAACTTTTACTGTTATACACTTTAAAAAAAGGTCGTTTTTTGGTAGAATATATAGAAGGTGATAATATGCATGAAAAATTGAAACTACTTTTAGAACAAATAAATATGCCTAATGAATTTTATTCATTTTTTAAAGATGGGAATCTTGATAAAATAGCTATTTCAAAAAAAGATAATAATGTTAATTTTTTTGTAACATTAGATAAAATACTACCTATAGAGATTTATGTAAAGTTTTGTAATTTAGTAAGCAATCATTTTAATATGTATGAAGAAACAAATGTTATTATAACTGCTGTAAATAAAGAATATGATTTGCTTTCGGATTACTATAATTATTTAATTGAAGAATATAGTGTTGATTTTCCATTATTACAAATGTTCTCAGGAATTGCCAATAAAGTAGAAAACAATATCCTTTATCTTGAAGTAAGTAATAAAGCAGAAGAAATGAAACTTACAAGTATAAAAGATAAGTTAATTACTGATTTGATAAAGATTGGTTATAATGATATTAGCATAGAAATCAATATTAATGAAGAAGCAAGAAATGCTATTCTTAAACAAATTGAGGAAGAAAAAGAAAAAGAACAGATGGTTCTTAAAGAAGAAGCAGAAAAAAAGAATGCAATTATAAAAGGATATGCATTTGATGGTGAAGCAAAAAATATAGGTGACTTAAATTACGAAGCAAATAATGTAATAATTGAAGCGAAAATTTTTGGTATCGAGACTAAAGAAACACCTAAAATAAATATAATAACTTTAAAAGTTACTGATTATACAGATAGTATATTCGTAAAGGTTTTTGAGCGGGATACTGATGCATACAATAAGCTTGTTAAAAGTTTAAAACCAGGCAATTGGTTTAAAATGCGTGGTAGAGTTCAAGATGATGCATATTCAAAAGAACTTGTTATGATGGTAAATGATATAGTAAGTATTAAACATGAAGACGGTAAAAAAATAGTTGATGATGAAATAGAAAAAAGAGTTGAACTTCACACACATACTAAGATGAGCCAAATGGATGGAGTAGTAGAAGAGGTAGAATTAATAAAAAAAGCTATTTCATGGGGACACAAAGGAATAGCAATTACAGATCATAATGGTTGCCAAGCTTTTCCACATGCATTTAGTACTGTAACAGAATACAATAAAAAAGTAGAAAAACCGGAAGACAAATTCAAGGTTATTTATGGTACAGAATTAACAATGGTTGATGATGAAGTTTATACTATCATAAGAGGTAATGACAGTAAACTTGATGAAAATATATATGTTATATTTGACGTTGAAACAACAGGATTTAATGCCGGACTTAGTGATCAAATGATTGAAATTGGCGCAGTCAAAATGAAAGATGGAGAAATTACTGAAAGATTTGATGAACTTATTAATCCGGGATACCCAATAGATTCTGAAATTACTGAAGTAACTTCAATTACGAATGCTATGCTAGTTGGAAAACCCAATGAAGAAGAAGTAGTTAAAAGATTCAAAGATTTCATTGGTGATTTACCTCTTGTTGCCCATAATGCAAAATTTGATATATCTATGTTAGAGATGGCTTATTATAAGTATAATTTAGGTGTTCTTAATAATCCTGTTATTGATACACTTGAAATATCTCGTACGATGGATAGAGATTACGCAAAACATAGTTTATCTGCACTAGTTAAAAGATATGCAATTCCTTTTGATGAAGCTCATCATCATAGAGCGGATTATGATGCAGAAGGAACTGGTTATATCTTTTGTAAAATGATTAAAAAAATGCAATCTATGGGAATCCAAACATTAAACGATATAAATAAACTTTATACTAAGGAAGAAGCACATAAGTTTTCTAGGGAGTACCACATAAATATATTAGCTCTTAACAAGGTTGGCTTAAAGAACTTATTTAAGTTGGTCAGTCTTGCTAATACGACTTATTTATCAAAAGTTCCAAAAATTCCTAGAAAAGTAATTGAAGAGAATCGTGATGGAATTTTAATAGGAAGTGGTTGCTATAGAGGTGAAGCCTTTTATGTGGCAAGTACTAGAACTGAAGAAGTATTAACAGATGTCATAAAGTTTTATGATTATGTTGAAGTACAGCCACCAGAAGTTTACGGACATTTAGTTTGGGGACATGATTTAAACAGTGATAAAGATGTTAAAGATTGTATAAAGAAGATAATTAAATGTACAAAAGAAGCAGGGAAAATTATTATTGCTACTGGTGATGTACATCATCTTTCAAGAGATGATAAATTGTATCGTGAGATTATTGTTAATCAAAAAGTTCCAGGAGGCGGTAGACATCCACTTGCGAGGGTTCTTGATAGAAATCAAAAAATATCAAGCCAACATTTTAGAACGACAACAGAGATGCTATCAGATTTTAGTTTTTTAGATAATGATTTACGTAAGGAAATAGTTATTGATAATCCTAACAAAATACTTGATATGGCTGAAGAAATAGAAGTAATTATTGATACTGGAGGAGTGCCATTTTCTCCAATAATAGATAAATCAGTTGAAACTGTTACTACATTAGTGTTTGATAAGGCTAAAGAATGGTATGGTTCACCATTACCACTTAATATTGAGGAACGTATTGCTAAAGAATTATACGGCGACATATTATATAATTGCATAAAAGAAGAATTAATTGAAGAAGAAAAACTATCAGAATTAGATTTAGAGGCTGCTGTTTTTAATAAAGTTCATGAAATAATTCTTCAGGGAAAAGATGCTGTAAAAGATATAGTAAGAAAAAATATAATTAAACATGATGAAGAAGGATTGGATGAAAAAAGCTTAGAAAAAAAGGTAAATAAATCTTTAGGTGGAATAATTGGTGGCGGATTTGACGTTATTTATTTAATTGCCCAAAAACTGGTATATCATTCAAATGAAGATGGTTACCTAGTAGGTTCAAGAGGTTCAGTAGGTTCTTCCTTTGTAGCGACAATGATGGGAATTACTGAAGTCAATCCTCTTCCTGCTCACTATAGGTGCTTAAAGTGCAAGTTGAGTATTTTTGATGATGAAAATAATAAACCGTTAGGAGCAGAGTATTCTTCAGGATTTGACTTGCCTGATAAAGTCTGTCCAAACTGTGGTGAAAGACTATTTAAAGATGGTCAGGATATGCCATTTGCTACATTTTTAGGATTTAATGCTGATAAGGTTCCAGATATAGATCTTAACTTCTCTGATTTAAACCAAGCTGCAGCACATGAATACACAAAAGTATTGTTTGGTGAAGATAATGTTTATAGAGCTGGAACAATAGGAACTGTAGCTGATAAAACTGCCTATGGATTTGTAAAAGGATTTTATGAAGATCGTGGAATAGTAAAAAGAAGTGCAGAAATTGAAAGATTAGCAGCTGGATGTACTGGTGTAAAAAGAACAACTGGTCAGCATCCTGGTGGTATAGTTGTTATACCAGGATATATGGATGTATTTGACTTTACCCCATATCAGTTTCCTGCTGATGATAGTACAGCAGCATGGAAAACTACACATTTTGATTATCATGCAATTGATCAAGATGTACTAAAACTTGATATATTAGGACATTCTGATCCAACACAACTTCGTATGATTCAAGATTTAACTGGTATAGATGTAACAAAGGTACCTTTAGATGATAAAGAGACAATGGCAATATTCTTATCACCTGAACCTTTGGGGGTAACAAGAGAACAAATAATGTGTGAAACTGGAACAATAGGAATACCAGAATTTGGAACGCCGTTTACAATAGGAATGCTTGTTGATACAAAACCTAAAACATTTTCAGAACTTATAAAAATTTCTGGACTTTCACATGGTACTGATGTATGGCTTGGAAATGCTCAAGAACTTATTAGAAATAATATTGTGCCTTTTAAAGAAGTTATCGGTTGTCGTGATGATATAATGGTTTATCTAATGTATAATGGCGTAAAACCTATTAAAGCTTTTAAAATAATGGAGTTTGTTCGTAAAGGTAAAGCAAGTAAAGAAGCAGATGCTTGGAAAGAACATGTTCAAACTATGCGTGAGGCAGGAATAGCAGAATGGTTTATTGATTCCTGTGCTAAAATAAAATACATGTTTCCAAAAGCCCATGCTGCTGCATATGTTATAAGTGCATTTAGAATAGCATATTTTAAAGTCCATTATCCAGCAGTTTATTATGCATCTTATTTGACTTCTCGTATAGATGATTTTGATATTGATGTTATGATAAAAGGATATAATTCTATTAGAAATAAAATAATAGAAATTAATAACAAAGGATATGATGCTACAAATAAAGAGAGTTCAATACTTGATACTCTTAAAATTGCTCTTGAAGCAACAGCTAGAGGAATTAAATTTGGTAAAATAGATATTATGAATAGTCATTCTACTCATTTCTTAATCTCTGAAGATGGAAAAACTATTATTCCACCATTTAGAACACTAGATGGATTAGGAGATAATGTTGCTAATAAAATAGTAGAAGAAAGACAGATTAGACCTTTCATAAGTATTGAAGATTTCCAAAAGAGAGGAAAAGTATCGGGAACATTAATTGATAAAATGCGTACTATGGGCATATTAGATGGCATGGATGAATCAAGTCAGTTATCTTTATTTTAAGTATATAATAAAAGAACACAGAATAATTATTTCTATGTTCTTTTCCTTATATATATTTATAACAATTTCTATATATGGTATAATAATTGAATAATGAGGAGGTTTTTAAATGGAAAAAATTATATTAGTAGATGGTAATAATTTACTTTTTAGAAGTTACTATGCAACTGCATATAATGGTAATTTTATGAAGAATAGTAAAGGATTTCCAACTAATGGATTATTTGGATTTATCAATATGATAAACAAAATAGTTCTAGAGGAAAAACCTATATATATGATAGTAGCTTTTGATAAAGGGAAAACATTCAGACACGATAAATATGATTCTTATAAAGATGGTAGAATAGAAACCCCTAATGAATTAAAATTACAGTTTCCTATCGCAAAAGAACTTTTGACATGCATGGGAATAAAGTATTATGAAATAGATAACTATGAAGCTGATGATATTATTGGTACATTTGCTGAATATTGTAATAAAGATAGTGATTATATTGGAACTATAATCAGTAGTGATAAAGATTTATTACAGCTTATCAGTAGTGATGTAGATATAAAATTATTAAAATCTAAAGATTATATTCGTTATAACGAAGAAACATTCAAAGAAGAATATGGAATAGATCCAATTAGAATTGTCGATTTAAAAGCATTAATGGGTGATAGTTCAGATAATATTCCCGGTGTAAAAGGAATTGGAGAAAAAACTGCATTGAAACTTTTACAAGAATATAAATCCTTAGATGGTATCTATGAAAACATCGATAATATTAAAGGTGCAGTAAAAGAAAAACTAATAAATGATAAAGAAAATGCATATATGAGTTATGATCTTGCAACAATAGTAAGAAATGTACCGGTAGATATAAATTTAAATGATATAAAATATGAAGGACCTAAACATCAAGAATTAAATAAAATGTATGAAAATTTAGAATTTTATTCTTTTTTAAAAAAGGACTCAGTACCAGTAGCAAGTATTAAACCAACAAGTATTAAGGTTATTGAAAATGTTGATGAAATAAATATTACTAAACCATGCGCAGTATATTTAGAAATTCTAGGTTCTAATTATCATACAGCAGAAATACTTGGTATGGCAGTATATAATAATGAAGATAGTTTTTATATACCATTGTCATTATTAAAAGATAGTCTTTTAAAATTAGACAGTATTAAAAAATATACTTATGATTTAAAGAAGTTATATGTAGCATTAAAGAAAAAAAATATAGTTATAAACAATATTTCTTTCGATACTATGCTTGCTGCATATTTGCTTGATTATAATGTTAAAGATGATATAGCATATATTGCTAATAACTTTGATGCTGATATTCCTTTTTATGAGAAAGTATATGGAAAGAATAATAAATTTACTAGTCCAACAGATGATGTTATTGCATATAACACGATTATGAAAGCAAAATTTATATATGAGACATATGATAAATTTTATGATAAATTATTTGAAGAGAAGGAATTAGATTTATTAGAAAAAATAGAAATGCCTCTTAGTTATGTGCTTGGTGATATGGAATATGATGGCGTTTGTGTTGACATAAATAAGCTTGATGATATGGGTGAAGAAATAACTATTAAACTTGATTTATTAAGTAATGATATCTATAATTATGCTGGAGTAAAGTTTAATATTTCATCACCATCACAATTAGGTGAAGTGTTATTTGAAAAATTAAATTTACCACATGGAAAGAAACTAAAAACAGGTTATTCTACTTCAGTAGATGTTCTTGAAAAGTTAAAAGGCAAGCATCCAATAATAGATTTAATTATGGAATATAGAACTCTATCAAAATTATATTCAACATATGTTGAAGGACTAAAACCTTGTATTGCAGAAGACGGCAAGATACATACAATATATACTCAAGCAACTACTAGAACAGGCAGACTTTCTTCTATTGAACCAAATTTACAAAATATTCCAATTAGATATGAGTACGGAAGATTAATAAGAAAAGCTTTTGTACCAAGAAAAAACAGTATCATATTAAGTGGTGATTATTCTCAAATAGAACTTAGAATCCTTTCTCACATGGCAAATGTAGAAACATTGATTAATGCTTTTAAACAAGGATTAGATATACACACAAAAACAGCAAGCGATATATTTAAAGTTGATATTGAAAATGTAACTAAGGATCAAAGAAGACTAGCGAAAGCTGTTAATTTTGGAATAATATATGGAATAAGTCCATATGGATTATCTGAGAATACAGGCATATCTATGTCAGAGGCAAAAGAGTTTATTGATAACTATTTTATGTCTTATCCTGGAATAAAAGAGTACATGGACTCAATTGTCAAGGAAGCTTATGAAAATAAATTTGTTACTACTTTACTAAATAGAAAAAGAGTAATAAACGAACTTTCTAATTCTAATTATATGATTAGACAACAAGGGGAACGAATAGCCCTTAATACGCCAATTCAAGGTACTAGTGCAGATATCATAAAAAAAGCTATGGTTGAAATACATAGAGCGTTTATTGATAAAAAAATCAAAAGTAAACTTATTATCCAAGTACATGACGAACTTGTTCTTGATGTAATTAAAGAAGAAAAAGAATTAGTAACTGAAATAGTAACTAATATTATGGAAAATACGTTTAAGCTAAATGTTCCATTAAAAGTTGATATTGAATTTGGAAATAATTGGTACGAGGCTAAATAATTATATAAAAGGAGTTAAACATGTTAAAATCTATAATATATTCATTAAGATATATGGTATTAATAGTGATATTCTATTACATATTTCAATTAAAAATAATTTATGCACCTAATATTCTAATGATAGCAATAATTCCAGTTAATTTTCTTGCTATTCATTATGGTATACTTTATCAAATTGAAAAAGATCATTATGTAACAAAATATTATATACTTATGTCTTTAATATTGATGACTACGCTTTTTAATTTATTATTCTTATCTCTAAATAACGTTAATATGTTTGTTGTAGTTTTTACAATATTTGTTAATGCATTAGAATTAATATATCTTGATTTACCAACAAATTCTAAAATTAAGATTAGTTTAAAGAAAAAGATAAATAATAAAATTAAAAAATAAAATGTTAAAAAAAGAAAAGTTAGAAATAACTTTTCTTTTTCACTAAATTTTCACCTTAAAGATTTTACTAATATATTTTATAATGTTATAATGACAGGGTGGTGATATTATGCATAAAGAAATAAAAAATATAAATAAAAAGAATAAATTTAATATAATTACAAATGCTTTCTTACTTTTTTCTTCTTTATTATTAGTCATATTAAGTATATATGTTAATCTTTTTCCTATAAAATATTTGTTGATATTAACGATTTTTATAATAGTAATAGATACATTTTTAATAATGAAGATTGTATCTAATAAGACAAGAATAAAAATTAAAAAATTATTTCAAATTATAGCAATCATTTTTAGTGCTATTCTTCTTACTATTAGTTTTTTTATTACTAAAACAAGATTGCTTTTAAACGGTAGCAATGTTGATTATAAAACACATAATTTTTCAGTTATAGTTTTAAGTAGTAGTAAGTATTCAGAACTAAATGATTTAGAAAATATGAGTATGGGTTACTATAATAATACCTCAAAAGGCTTAAATGATTCATTAAAAAAAATTGAAGATAAAATAGATGTAAGCATGGTACCTTATTCTAATTTAGAGGAACTAGGATATGCATTATTATCTGGAGAAGTTGAATCAATAATTGTAGATGATTCATACAAAAGTATTTTGGAAAATAAAGAAGATAATAGTGAAAGATTAAGTGAATTTAAATCTTTAACAAAAACTATTTATCAATTCAGTATAAAACTATCGCAGAACGATATTAGTAAAGATGTAGATGTAACAAATAAAACATTTGCTGTTTATATTAGTGGTATAGATACATATGGAGATATATCTTCTGTTTCATGTAGTGATGTTAATATGATGTTAATAGTTAATCCAACTACACATCAAATTCTTATGGTTTCTATTCCTAGAGACTACTATGTGCAACTAAATGGAACTACAGGATATAAAGATAAATTAACTCATGCCGGAAGTTATGGTATAGAAATGTCTATTAAAACAATTGAAGATCTTCTTGATTTAGATATAAATTATTATCTTAAAGTTAATTTTACAAGTTTAATAGATGTTGTTGATGCATTAGCAAAAGTAGATGTGTATTCAGATTATTCATTTACTTCAATTGAAGGCTATAGTTATACAAAGGGATATAATAGTGTGAATGGTGTTGAAGCATTATGGTTTGCAAGAGAAAGAAAAGCATTTATAGATGGTGATAGGCAAAGAGGAAAAAATCAACAAGCACTTATCGATGCTATTTTTAGAAAAGCAACTAGTAAATCGGTTATAACAAAATACAATAATTTATTAAATAGTCTAAATGGAAGTTTTTTAACTAATATGAGTCCTAACAGAATAACTTCTTTGATAAAGAAGCAGTTATCAGAAGGTGCTAAATGGACAATCACATCTACGAGTTTAAATGGATATGACAGCTCCAATTATACATATACATATAGTAATCAATTGCTTTATGTTATGGAACCTGATATGGATAGTGTGGAAGCTGCAAAAGATATGATTAATAAAGTATATAATAATGAAGTTTTAACAGCTTCATATGAGCAAAACAGTAGTGATGTTCACACAGTTAAAAAATATGATCCTATATATTATGATGAAGGTGAAACATCTAATGAAGAACTACCAGAAGAAGTCAAAAAAATATATACAGTTAACTTTGATAGTTCAGGTGGTTCAAGTATAATCAGTCAAAGTATTAAAGAAGGAAGTATTATTACAAAACCAAATGATCCTATTAAAGAAGGTTATATATTTCTAGGTTGGTATGATGAAGAGGGAAACTTATTTGATTTTACCAGTACTATATCAAAAGATACTTCTTTAATAGCACAGTGGGAAACAAATGATACAGAGCAAGAAGAAAAAAAAGATTCTGAAAATTCTTCAAATACATAATAAAAAATAGAGTACATTGTACTCTATTTTTGATTTTTAGCAACTTCAGCTCTAATTGTTCTATCATTTAATACTTTATTATGAATTTTTTTCATAAATGTATTAACTTCTTTAGTAGAAACATCTAAGAAAGTAAATTTTGTTAAAATTTCTATATTATTGAAACAGTCTTTATCAATACCTGTTTCTTTTTTCATGAAATCAAGTAAAGTACCTTTTTTTAGATTATCTAATTTTCCAATAGTTAAGAAAACTCTTGTAGAGTTAGGATTAGTATTTCTACTTCTACTTCTACCATTATTTCTGTCATCTTTTAAGGTTAAGTCTTTGTTAAAATCAGAACCGATTTTTTCATTAACACTAACTTTTAAAAGTGCTGCAGCAACTTTCATAAGATCTTCTCTATTAAAATCTCTTATATATTCTAAAGCTTCTTCATATTCTTTATTTTTTATAACTTCATGAGCATTAGATAAAGTTTTAACATATTTATTTTTAATGATATCTTCTTTATTTGGAAGTTCACATTTCTCAATAGTTGATTTTGTGAATTTTGCTAAGCCATTAAAGAATCCCATTTCTCTACCACTTACAAAACTTATTGCTTCTCCAGCAGCATCAGCTCTACCAGTACGGCCAATTCTATGAACGTATGATTCAAAATCTTGTGGTAAGTTGTAATTAATTACTAAGTCGATATTATCTACATGTATACCACGTGCAGCAACATCAGTTGCAATTAATATATTAAACGCATCATTTTTGAATCTATCAAGTGTTTGAATTCGCATACTTTGCATAATATCACCGTGCATTACTTCTGCACTGTAATTTCTAACTGACAACTCTTTTAGTAAATTATCACATTGCATTTTTGTTTGACAAAAAATTATAATCCTCTTAGTATCTTTTAAGTCAATAACTCTGCAAATTGCTTCATTACGTATTTTTTCATTAACAACATAATAATACTGTTTAACATTAGCAGCTGTTTTTGTCTTAGCTTCTATTTCAATATGTTGATAATCTGGTTTCATATATTTCTTTGCTATGCGCTCAATTTCTTTTGGCATAGTAGCTGATAATAATAAAACTTGTTTATCTTTATTTGTTTGTTTAAATATTTCTTCAATATCCTCTAAAAAGCCCATATTAAGCATTTCATCAGCTTCATCAAGTACAAAGAATTCTAGTGCTTCTATATTTAAAGCTTTTCTTCTCATTAAATCCATTACTCTACCTGGAGTACCAACAACAATATCTACACCTCTTTTTAAGGCTCTTAGTTGTAATTCAATGCTGCTTCCACCAAATACTGGAAGGATATTAAATTTACTTGATTTATTAAGTGTTTCAAATTCTTCACTTACTTGAAGTGCAAGTTCTCTAGTTGGAGTAAGAACAATTGCTCTAATTAAATTTGTTTTAACATCTATTTTTGATAATACACTAGCTGCATAGGCTAAAGTCTTACCTGTTCCTGTTTGAGCTTGACCAATTACATCATATCCGTCCATTATGACTGGTATAAGCTCTTCTTGAATTTTACTAGGTTTTGTAAATCCTAAAGTATCAATAGACTTTAGAACACTACTAGATAAACCTAAATCTTTGAAATTATTATTCATATTTTTCCTCTTTTTTCTAAATCCGCTAGTTGATTATACTATAAAATCTAAATATAAGCAACTTCTTTTTATATTATTGTCAAATTATCTGCGTATTATTTACATAACATAAAAAATCAAACAAAAAAATTTAAATATTAATGTATCTATTTTTATAGTATATATTTTTGATATAATATAAATAGGTGAAAATGATATGAAAAGAAATGATATTCAAAAAAACATATACTATATATTAATAATGATTATGATCCTTATTCCAGTAGTTAAGTTTATATCTTATGTACTAAACTTATCTGGGATAATAGAAGACTCTTTTAGTTTTAATCAAGTATATGTATTATGGATATTTATACCTATATTAATTATTAATTATGCTTACGGAATAATAACTAAAAAAATTAAAATTAATTATCTTGATATTATCATTTATTCATTATCTATACTTGCTATTATATCAACAATATTTGCACTTGATATTAGTAAATCAATTCTTGGTGAAGTAAGACGAAATGAAGGCCTTTTAACTATTATTTGTTATTATTTGTTATTTTTGAACAGTAAATATCTTGAAAATGAAACATGGCAAAAAAATATTATTCAAGTGTTTATGATTATTGGAATATTTCAAGTTGGATATTCAGTACTACAAGTATATACAAATTTCAGCTTTATAAAGCACTTTAGAATTCCTTATATGGGAATGGGTTTATGTGCAAATCCTAATTTCTTCGGTAGTTATATGGTTATGTTGTCGCTATTATCAACTTCTTTATATATATTTAGTAGAAAAAAAAGATTTTTAATTTTATCAGTTATATATTTTATAGGTTTATGTATAGCAAACTCCACAGCTCCATTATTAGCTTTTATACTAACTTTTGTATTTATTAATTTTCTATATTTTAAAAAGAAAATATTAAAATATAGTTTAACAATTTTAGTATTATTTACAATTACTTTTTTTACATTAGATGCATCAAATAAATATACTCAGACTGAAGTATTAAATAATCCAGTACAATCAAAATATATTGTTAGTGAAGAAATAAGTGAAGTTATTACAAAACAGAGTAAAATAGGTTCAGATAGATTTGTAATTTGGTCTAACTCTTTACCTATATTAAAAAAGTACTGGTTAACTGGCACTGGATTAGACAACTTTTATAATGCATATATTGTAATAAGTAATTCAAAAGTTGATAAAGCTCATAATGTGTATCTACAAATTGCTGTAACAAATGGAATTCCAGCGCTTATTTTATATCTAATTATAAATGCAATTATATTTATAAAAGGGTTTAAATTTAATAAAACTTTAGAAATTAGTTTATATGCATGTTTTATAGGTTACTGTATACAAGCATTTGTGAATATTAGTGTAATTGATGTAGCGCCATATTTTTATATTATACTAGGTCTACTATACTCTTTCATAAATAATAGTTTAGAAATAAATAAAAACATTGATTAGATAAATAATAAAAAAAGTGTCCATTATAATTGATTCAATTATCCTTTTTTAAATATTTATAACTTATTTTTCATATTATTATTGGTAATACATATATTTAAATGAAAGAAAGTAGGGATTAAATGGATAAAAGTGATATTTTAAGAAGTATAACACAGAGAACTAATGGAGATATATATTTGGGAGTCGTTGGTGCTGTAAGAACTGGTAAGAGCACTTTCATAAAAAAAGTTATTGAAAATCTTGTTGTTCCTAATATTCAAGATGAGTATGAAAGAAAAAGATGTTTAGATGAGATACCGCAAAGTGCTCAAGGTAAAACTATAATGACTACTGAGCCTAAGTTTGTTCCCAGTAATTCAGCTACTATTAATATAGACAATTTTACTGCCAATATACGATTAGTTGATTGTGTAGGTTATGTTATTCCAAGTGCTAAAGGATATGAAGATGAAAGTGGTCCTAGGATGGTAAAAACACCTTGGTATGATGAACAAATTCCTTTTATAGAGGCTGCTGAAGTAGGAACTGAAAAGGTAATAAAGGATCATTCAACTATAGGTATTGTTGTAACTACAGATGGTTCAATTGGGGAAATAAATAGAGAAGACTATATTGATGCTGAAACTAGAGTAATAAATGAATTAAAAGAATATGGAAAGCCTTTTATAGTAATTCTTAATAGTGTTCATCCGATGCTTCCTGATACAGAAAGAATAGCACAAAATCTTAAAGCGTCATATGATGTGCCTGTACTTCCTATAAATATAGAAAATATGGGTGAAAGAGATATATATGCTATCTTAAAAGAGGCTTTATATGAATTTCCAATTTGTGAAGTAAGAGTTAGTATGCCAGACTGGATAGGATGCTTATCGCCTTCAAATTGGCTAAAGAAAATATATATTGATAAAATCAAAGAAAGTGTTACAAGTGTAAATAAACTTAAAGATGTTGATACAATAAATGGACACTTTACTGATTGTGAATATATAAGCAAGTCATATCTATCAGAAGTAAATTCTTCAACAGGAGAAGTAACTATTAATCTTGAAGCACCTGAAGACTTATATTCTAGGGTATTAAATGAAATAGTACCAATTAATATAAATAGTAAAATGCAGGTATTAAAATTATTTCAAGATTATAATGAGACAAGATTAGAGTTTGAACAGTTTAAATCAGCTTTAAAAATGGTAAAACAAACTGGATATGGGGTAGCTTCTCCAACACTTTTAGATATGAAACTAGATAAACCAGAAATAGTTAAACAAGGCAATAGATATGGTATAAAATTAAAAGCAGTAGCACCTGCTATACACATGATAAGAGTTGACGTGGAAAGTACTTTTGAACCTATTATAGGATCAGAACTTCAAAGTAAAGAGTTAATTAATTATTTAATGAAAGATTATGATACAAATCCTAATAATATATGGAAAAGCGAATTGTTTGGCAGAAGTTTAGATTCGATAGTAAAAGAAGGTATACAAGCCAAACTTGCTTTAATGCCGGATAACATAAGATTTAAATTACAGCAAACACTAACTAAGTTAGTAAATAGGGGTTCTGGCAATTTGTTTGCTATTGTGCTATAAGGTATAAAATATAAAATTTTATACTTTTTATTTTTTTGTAAAAGGGAATATGTTATAATGTATTAGTAAGGGATGATAGTTATGAAAAGTAATAAAATAAAAAAAGTTTTGTCTTATTCGCTTATAGTTTTTACTATGATGTTTGTTAATTTAAACAGTGTTTTAGCTGATAATAATATAGCTACTACATATGTAAAGTGTGGGGATAGCACATTCCCAGAACCTGTTGCTGCAATTGTACGTACTGTAATCTTATTGTTACAAATTGTTATACCAATAGGAATTATTGTTATGGGAAGTTTAGATTTCTTAAAAGCTACAATAGCTGGAGATTCTGATAAAATGAAAAAAAATCAAAAACAATTTGTTACTAGATTAATTGCTGGGGCAATCACATTTTTTGTATTTGTTATAGTTAAATTTATGGTTTCAATGTTTGCTGATCAAAGTGATTCAGAGAGCTTTACAAATTGCTTAGATTGCTTAATAAATAATGAGGGAAGCTGTAATACAGTTACTAATTCACCGTTTGATCCAGATCCTGAAATCGACACAAATAACTAAAAATGTAAACCTTTTGTTTTTGTCATATTGTTTACAAAAAGTTATAAGTACAATTGACAATATTTAAAAATAAAGTATAATATTAAATAGAATAAATAGATAGGAAGGGTGTTTATAAATGAATTGTAATAAATGTGGCACTCCAATTCTACCAGGTGAAAATTCTTGCCGTTTTTGTGGTACTGTTGGTGATTACTCTAAAAGAAGTCATGATGAAATAAAACCAGAAATAATAGATTTTACTACAGGTGATGATGATGTAGTAATTATAGATGATGAACCAGAAAAGATAGAAATCATACCAGGTATTAAACCTGTTAGTACTCCAGTTGCTCCGGTAACACCAGTAGTAATAAGAACTGAGCCAGTTGTTACTCCAATTAATGTTGTAACTCCTGAAATAAAAGAGGTTCCAATAACTAATATCAATATTGAACCTTCTGCTGTTGTACAAACTGCTGTTCCTGTTGTTCCAATTGTTGAAGCACCAGTTCAAATTCCAGTTGTTACACCTATCATTAGTGAACCAATTGAACCAACTGTAAAACAATCTCCAGTTGTTCCAATTATTTCAAAAATAGATAGTGAACCAGTTTCTGTAATTAAAAAAGAGGAGTTTGTAGTTCCAACAGTTACACCAGTAACTGAGATTATGGCTATAGTAGAACCATCTACTAATGCAGTAGCACCAGTAGAACAGACTACAGTAGAAACAGCTGTTTCTACATCTACTCCAATAATAGTGACTGAGCCAACTTCTAAGGATACAAAAGAAGAGATAATAAAAGAAGTTGAAATTCCAGTAACTGATGAAAAAAAAGAAAATAAAGTAAAGAAATCTAGTCAAGGTCTTTTTAATATATTAACTTTCGTATTAATAGTATTATTACTTATTTCAGTAATAGTTAATTGTTTTCTATTAATGGGGGACGGTAAAGATAATAAAGAAATTGATGATACTCCAGTTGTAAGTACTACTAATCAAACTGTATATTTTAGTGGTTATAAAGCAGAAGTTCCAAGTAACTGGATTACTGTTACTAATAAAGATGTAAGTTATATTACTTTAATGGATAGTACTGAAGATTGGGCTATGACTTTAAATGTAACACCAAATACAAATGCGGGAGAAATTAGTAATAAAACAAGTGTAGATAATATTACAAAAGCATTTGGTACTAATAAGTATTTATTTACTAGTGATTATTCTAAAACAGTAGATGGAAAAGATTTTTACATATTTAAAGGTAAATACTATGATTACAGTGTATATATAATAACTTTAGGATTAAATAACACAAATACTATTGTAGCCGATTTGAAATTCAAAGGTGAAGTAGATGATGCAGTTCTTTCTAATGTACTTAGTTCTTTAACAACAGTAAGCACGAAAGACTTAACGACTTTTTATAAAAATGATTTTAACTTTGGTGATATATCATCACTAATAACTAGTAATGTAAGCGTAGAAGATAGCGCGAATTTAGGAGGAAATTAACAGTTTCCTTTTTTTTATATTTTATTAAAAAGTATTGACTTTTATTATCTTCTCCTTTATAATTATGGACATAGGCGTTGAAGAAACTAGTAGTAATAATGACTGATTTAAGCGAGTTAGATATGGTGTGAGCTAACAATTAAAATTATTATGAAGAACAATTTGGAGCTATCTATTTGAATAATATAGTAGGATAGATCGGTTGTAATCCGTTACCAAGTTACATGAGTGATTGGCATCTATTATTAAAAGGTGCACAATAATTTGGGTGGTACCGCGGATACAACAGTAATTCGTCCCTTTGTGGATTTTTGAAGTACTGTTTTTTTATTTAATTTTGCCTGATTAGCTCAGTTGGTAGAGCATCCGGCTGTTAACCGGCAGGTCGTAGGTCCGAGTCCTACATCAGGCGCCATTTATTATTTATAAGCTATGAATAAGAGAGTAATAATAATACTAGTAAAAGCGAGTTAGATATGGTGAAAGCTAACAACCAAGGTTATTATGAAAAACACTTAGGAGCTATTATACTGAAATAAAGTAAGTTTAATCGGTTTAACCCGTTATCAAGTTAGAGTGACTATAGAAAATTTCTATAGTAATTTGGGTGGTACCGCGGATACAACAGTAATTCGTCCCTATGGGGATAGATTACTGTTTTTTTTATACATTAAAGGAGGAATAATATTATGGCAAGATTTACTAAGGAAATGGTCGTAGATTATGCAGATAAGTTATTAATTGGTTTAACAGAAGAAGAAGTAACAATGGTATTAGATGAGTTTGAAATTATAGATAAGAATATTGATTTAATTAATGCAATACCTAATATTTCAAAAGTAGAGCCAATGACTCATTGTTTGGATAATTTTATATATGAATTAAGAGAAGATGAACCAGAGGAATCAGTAGATATCGATGAATTATTACAAAACTGTGATAGTTATTTAAATAGAGAAGTTAAAGTACCAAAGGTGGTGGAATAACATGGATTATATGAGAAAAAGTATTGAAGAAATTCATGAAGCATTAATTAAAAATGAAGTTTCGGTTCAAGATTTAATTAATGAATCAATAGAAAAATCACACTTAGTTCAAGAAAAATGTAATGCTTTTGTAACAATATTAGATGGAACTAAGGAAAATAAAGTGACTTCTAATTTATTATCAGGTATTCCTTATGGGGTTAAAGATAATTATAGTACTAAAGGTGTATTAAGTACTGGATCTAGTAATACACTAAAAGATTACATTCCATTTTTTACAGCTACCGCTATAGAAAATTTAGAAAAAGCTGGAGCAGTTGCAGTTAATAAAACAGTTTTAGATGAGTTTGGTATGGGTGGTACAGGTACAACAGGGCATACTGGTATTGTAAGAAATCCATGGGACTTATCTAGAATGTGCGCAGGTTCTTCAGCAGGATCTGCAGCCGCAGTAGCAGCAGGTGTGTATCCATATGCTACTGGTAGTGATACAGGAGACTCTATCCGTAAACCAGCTGCGTATTGTGGAATAGTTGGTTATAAACCAACTTATGGAATGATATCAAGATATGGATTATTTGCTTTTGCGAGCAGTCTGGATCACTGTGGAGTTTTAACTAGAAGTGTTAAAGATGCTGCAATAGTTGTTGATAACATGAAGGGTATAGACAAAAATGATATGACTAGTTGGGATTCAAGTAGTATAGAATTGTATAATTCAATTACAGGAAATGTTTCTGGCAAAAAAATGTGTTATATAAAAGAAATATGTGATATTAGTATGTTCCCAAATGCATCAGATGAATTAAAGGAACATTTAAGTAATTTCAACAAAGTTTTAGATAAATGCAAAGAACTTGGAATTGAAATAGAAGAGGTTAGCATAGATAGAACTCTTTTAAATGCTGTTCCTTCTGTTTATGTAGTTATTTCATGTGCAGAAGCAACCTCTAATATGTCTAATTTAACAGGTATTATATTTGGGCCTAGAGGTGAAGGAGATAACTATATTGATAAGATGAAAAACTATAGAACCACAGGTTTTTCTCCATTAATAAAGAGAAGATTTGTAATAGGATCTTATGTTTTACAAGCTCAAAATAAAGATAGATATTTCCATAATGCTCAAAGAGTTAGAAGACTTTTAGTTGACGAATGGAATAAACTTTTTGATAAATATGATGCTGTTATTTTACCAGTAGGTAGTGGCCCAGCTAAACAGTTAGATGGATCAGAAGACATATTAGATAAAAATACAGCCATTTTAGAAGAACACTTACAAGTAGGTAACTTTGGAGGATTCCCATCAATTACTATTCCAGATGGATTTATTAACAATCTGCCAGTAGGTGTTAACATTACTGGTAAATGCTATGATGATGTCAATGTACTAAATCTAGCATATGCTTTAGAAAGTAAAATGGAGTATAAAAATCAAATAGCTAAGGAGGTAAAGTAATGGATAAATATAGAGTATTAATAGGACTTGAAATGCACTGTGAAATAAGTGAAACAAAGACAAAAGTTTTTTCAAGCGCTTTAAATGATTATAGTGATGTTCCAAACAGTAACATAAGACCAGTAGATATGGCTTTTCCTGGAACTTTACCTGTCTTAAATAAGGAAGCAGTAAAAAAATCATTAATGGCTAGTATGATTCTTGGTTGTAAACAACCAGAATATATATTTTTTGAAAGAAAGAACTATTATTATCCAGATTTACCAAAGGGTTATCAGATTACTCAGGAAACTAAACCAGCACCAGTCGGAATATATGGTGAGTTAAAATATGAGTGTGATGGTGAATATAAAATTGTAAGAATCAACAATATACATCTAGAGGAAGATGCTGCATCAACAGATCATTATTCAAGATATTCAACAATCGATTATAATAGAGCAGGAGTACCTCTTCTTGAACTTGTTACTGAACCAGATTTTCAATCAGCAACTGAAGCAGTAGCATTTCTTGAAACTATGAGAACTATATATCAATATACTGGTATTAGTGAAGCTGATAGTAGAAAAGGTCAATTAAGATGTGATGTAAACGTATCAATTATGGATATAGATAAAGATGAAAAAAATCCTGAAAACTGGGGAACAAAAGTTGAAATTAAAAACATTAATTCCCTTGGTGGCGTAAGAGATGCGATTAACTATGAAGTTGCTAGACAAATAGAAGCAAAAGAAAACAATTCTTATGACAAGATTGAACAACAAACAAGAAGATGGGACGAAGCTACTATGACTACTGTATATATGAGAAGCAAAGTAGATGCTATTGACTATAAATATTTTGTTGAACCAAATATACCAAAATTTAAATTATCACAAAAATGGTTGGAAGATATTAGGGCTAATATACCTGTTCTAGCTGTTGAAAGAAAAGAAAAGTATATTAATGAATATGGTTTGTCAAATTATGATGCTACCATATTAGTTAAAGAAAAAGCAATTTCAGATTTTTATGAAGAAACTATTAAATTAGGTGCTGATCCTAAAGTAAGTTCAAACTGGATGACTACCATGGTTTTAGGTCATTTAAATAAAGCAGAACTTGAATTAAAGGATATCTTTCTAACACCAGCTTATTTAGTGGATTTAATTAATTTAATAAATAGTGGAGAAATATCTTCAAAACAAAGTAAAGAAATATTCTATAAAATGTTAGAAGAAAAGAAAGAACCTAAAAAGCTTGTTAAAGAAATGGGAATGAAACAAATTGGTGATGAGTCTACATTAAGACCTATGATTATTTCAATTATTGAAGAACACTTAGAATTAATTGAAGAATATAGAAAAGGTAGAAATGTGTTTGACTTCTTTGTTGGACAAGTAATGAAACAAACTCGTGGTCAAGCAAATCCAACTTTAACTGCGCAAATAATTAAAGAAGAAATAGATAAAAGATAGGTGATACAAATGAAAGATTCTAAAGAATTATATAATACTTATGGTGATTTTATTGGAAAAGAAGTTACACTACAAGGGTGGATTAAAAATCATCGTAAACAAAAAGAAATGGGCTTCATCGAATTCAATGATGGAACATTTTTTAAGAGTGTTCAACTTATCTATAATAGTAAATTAAGAAAATTTGAAGATATACAGAAATTACGAATTGGTAGTGCTATAACTGTTGTTGGGACTGTTATAGAATCACCTAGAGAAGAACAACCTTTTGAAATAGATGTTAAAGAAATTACTCTAGAAGGTGATTGTCCAGATGACTATCCAATTCAGCCAAAAAGACACACTAGAGAGTTTTTAAGAGAACAAGCTTATCTAAGACCTAGAACAAATTTATTTGGAGCAGTATTTAGAGTAAGAAGTATAGTAGCTATGGCTATTCATTCATATTTCCAAGAACGAGGATATGTTTATGTTCATGCACCATTAATTACAGGTAGTGATTGTGAAGGTGCGGGAGAAATGTTTCAAGTAACGACTATAGATGTTGATAACTTGAATGGTAAAGAAATAGATTATACAAAAGATTTCTTTGGTAAAAAAACTAGTCTTACTGTATCAGGGCAGCTTCAAGGTGAAGCATTTGCAATGGCATATAAAAAGATATATACATTTGGTCCAACTTTTAGAGCGGAAAATTCTAATACAAAAACACATGCTTCTGAATTTTGGATGATTGAACCAGAAATTGCTTTTTGTGATTTAAATGGTTTAATGGATATAGAAGAAGATGTTTTAAAATATATAATAAAATATACTTTAGAACATGCTAAAGAAGAATTAGAATTTTTTGATAAGTTTGTAGAAACAGGTCTTATTAATAAGTTAGAAAAAGTAGTAAATTCTAAGGCTGCTAGAATAACTCACAAAGAAGCTATAAAGATATTATTAAAATCAGGCAAAGATTTTGAAAACAAACCTGCTTATGGTGAAGATCTTGCTACTGAACATGAAAAATATCTTACAGGAGAACATTTTAATAGTCCTGTATTTGTTTCTGATTGGCCAAAAGATATAAAAGCATTTTATATGCGTATGAACGATGATAAAGAAACAGTTGCAGCTGTAGACTTATTGGTGCCAGGATCAGGAGAACTTATGGGTGGTTCTCAAAGAGAAGAAAGAATAGATTTAATGCTTGCTAGAATGAAACAACTCGGAATTGATTCTAGTGAAATGGATTGGTATTTAAATTTAAGGAAATTTGGTGGCTGCAAGCACAGCGGATTTGGTATGGGATTTGAGCGCTTACTTATTTATATAACAGGTGTTGAAAATATTAGAGATGTTATACCTTTCCCAAGAACTCCAAAAAATTGTGAATTTTAAGAGGTGATAAAATGAAAGGTAATAAATATAGAACAATCTACTGTGGTAAAGTTACCAAAGAAGATATTGGTAAAGTTATAAGAATTGCGGGCTTTGTTGAAAATATAAGAGACCATGGTGGTATTATATTTGTTGATATCAGAGATGAATCAGGAAGTATTCAAACAGTAAGCAATGATGACAAAATTTTTGATCATATTACGCGTGAATCTTCAATAACATTACTTGGTACGGTTAGACTTAGATCTGAAGATACAATAAATACAAGACTTGCCACAGGTGAGCTAGAATTATTAGTAACAGAACTTGAGGTATTAGGTAAAGCAAATAATGAACTTCCATTTGAAATAATGACTTCAAAAGAGGTTAAAGAAGATATAAGATTGAAATATAGATATTTAGATTTAAGAAATGAAAAAGTTCATGAAAATATAGTATTTAGATCTAAAGTGATATCATACTTAAGGGAAAAAATGAGTAATATGGGATTTTTAGAAATACAAACTCCAATTTTAACTTGTTCTTCTCCAGAGGGTGCTAGAGATTATATAGTTCCCTCAAGAATATATCATGGAAAATTCTATGCTTTACCACAAGCACCACAAATGTTTAAACAATTACTTATGGTAAGTGGTTTTGATAGATATTTTCAAATAGCGCCTTGTTTTAGAGATGAAGATGCTAGAGCAGACCGTGCTCCAGGCGAATTCTATCAATTAGATTTTGAAATGGCCTTTGCTGAAGCTGAAGATGTATATGCTGTAGCTGAAGAGGTTTTATATGATACATTTACTAAGTTTAGTAATAAAGAAGTTAGTAGTAAACCATTTAGAAGAATATCTTATGCAGAGTCAATGCTAAAATATGGAACAGACAAACCAGATTTAAGAAATCCTTTAGAAATTATTGATTTAACTGAAGTATTTACTGATACAACATTTAAACCATTTGTAAATACTGCGGTAAGAGGTATTGCAGTAGATGATATTGGAACTAAATCAAACTCCTGGTTTAATGAATTAGTTGACTATGCTAAGACACTTGGTATGCCAGGAATTGGTTATGTAACCCTAATGGAAGATGGATCTTTAAAGGGGCCAATTGATAAGTTCTTATCTGAAGAAGAAAGAGACTTATTAATAAACAAAGCTAATCTAAAGACAAACAGCGTATTATTTTTTATCGCTGATAAGAAAAAAGCTTCTACTTTAGCAGGTGCTATGAGAAGTGAAATTGGTAAAAGACTAGAATTAATTGATAATAATAAATTTGAGTTTTGTTTTATCGTAGATTTTCCAATGTATGAATGGGATGAAGAAGAAGATAAATATGTATTTACGCATAATCCTTTCTCAATGCCACAGGGTGGTATGGATGATCTATTAAATAAAAAACCTGAAGAAATTCTTGCATATCAATATGATATAGTATGTAATGGTGTTGAATTATCAAGTGGTGCAGTTAGAAACCATGATTTAGAAATTATGGAAAAAGCCTTTGATATAGCTGGCTATTCAAAAGAGGAACTAGAAAGACGTTTTAAAGCATTATATACAGCATTTCATTATGGAGCTCCTCCACATGCTGGTATGGCTCCAGGTGTTGATAGAATGATTATGCTTCTAAAGGATGAAGAAAGTATCCGCGAAGTAATAGCCTTTCCAATGAACAGTAGTGCTCAAGATTTAATGATGGGTTCACCTAGCGATGTAACCGAACAACAATTAAGAGATGTACACATAAAGATAAGGTAACCCTTATCTTTTCTTTGTGTAATGTTTTGGCGTGATATAAGCATAAATTATTTATTTGTCAAGACATAAAAAGCAAGTATTTTCCTTTATTTTCAATAAAAATGCGCGAAAAGTTCTTGCAATTGTATGTAAAAAATGATATTCTTTAATTGTAAGCAAGATAGATGATAGTTGTGTATCAATAAAAGCTTATGATAATAAAAACACATGGGAGGTAATTTATATGTCAAAAACTGATTTAGTAAACTATATTGCAGAAGAAACTGGATTAACAAAAGCTGATTCAGCAAGAGCATTAGAAGCTTTTGTTGGTGGTGTAACTGAAGGTCTTAAAAAAGAAGGTAAAGTAACTTTAACTGGATTTGCTACTTTCACTGCTAAGAAAAAAGCTGCTAAAACAGGACGTAACCCACGTACTGGTGAAGCTGTATCTATTCCTGCAAGAGTTGCTGTAACTGTTAAAGCTGGTTCTAAATTAAAAGACGCTTTAAACTAGTCCAAAAAGAAAGGCTTTGTTGCCTTTTTTTCATGTGAGGAGGAATTTTGTGTTAGATAGTTCACTTAAAGTATTAGAAAAAATAGACGAGAATGGATTTGAAGCGTATATAGTTGGTGGATTTGCTAGAGATAATTATATTGGAAGAAATAGTACAGATGTAGATATTTGTACAAATGCTACTCCAAAAGAATTAAAAAATATATTTCAAGCTAGCATGCTTCCAAAAGAACAATATGGCTCTGTTGCTGTAATATATAAAAAAATAAGATTTGATATTACTACTTATCGCAAAGATATAAAGTATGAAAATAATAGATTACCTATCGAAATAGAGTATATAAATAATTTAATGGATGATTTAAAACGAAGAGACTTTACAATGAATACGCTTTGTATTAATAAAAATGGTGATTATGTTGATCTTTTAAATGCAATGGAAGACATTGATAATAAAATAATAAGAACGGTTGGAAATGCAAAAGAAAAATTAAATGAAGACTGTCTTAGAATACTAAGAGCAATAAGATTCGCGACTATTCTTGATTTTGAATTAGATGAAGAACTAAAAATTGCTATAAAAGAATATGGTTATTTACTAAAGAAACTATCGTATTATAGAAAAAAAGAAGAGTTAGATAAAATTTTTAGCAGTATTAATGTAAGACGAGGTATAAATTTATTAATAGAGTTTAATTTAGATAAGTATTTGGACTTAAATGATTTAGATAAAATTGTTATTGTTTCATCACCACTAGGAATTTGGGCACAATTAGATGTACTAAATACATATAGTTTTTCTAATATAGAGAAGTATTCAATAGAAACAATAAACACAATAAAACATAAAAAAATTTTTGATAATTATGAACTATATAATTATGGTTTATATCTTACTTCACTTGTCGCTGAAATTAACCATTTAGATAAAAACGCATTAATTAAAAGATATATGAGTCTTCCAATTAAAAATAAAAGAGATATATTAATTGATGGTAAAGATATATGTAACATTTTAAATATTACACCTTCTAAAATGGTTAAATATATAATTGAAGATTTAGAAAAGAAAATAATATATGAACAATTAGAAAATAATAAAGATGTTTTAGTGGATTATATTAAGAAGAATTATTCTGGAAGAGTTGAATAATTCTTTTTTAATTGATATAATTTATCTATGATAGGTAGGATCGATAGTATGAGTAAAAAGAAGGGATTCACATTAGTTGAATTACTTGCGGTTGTAATAATACTTGGTATTATTAGTATTATTATATATCCAGTACTAAATAAAGTATTAAAAGATAATAGAAAAAAAGCTTTTGAAGCTAGTCTTGATTCAGTAGTTAGGGCAGCTGAACTATATAAAGCAGATAATAATAATAATTTAGATATTATTGATTATGATGACGGAACAATAGATATAAGCAATCTTGGTAAATGGAAAACTGGTACCATATCAGATGGTGTTGATACAGATGGTTTAACAAAAATTTATCTAGCCGGCTTTTATGATGGGGAATTTTGTGCAACTGGATTTAGTGGTAATCTTACAATTGTTGAAGGAGAGTGTGAAAGTGTTCCTCAGCTTTGCTTTATTATGGAAAATAATACAATAACAGATTATGGGTTTGAGTATAGTGCTTGTCCTTTAGATATTGTAATTCCAACAAAAGTATATAATGAAGATGTACTATATATAGGTACTGGTGCTTTTTCAAGTTCAATTATTTCTTCTGTAATTATTCCAAATAGTATAAAAGAAATTGGCAATGGGGCCTTTTCAGAAACTATGCTTACTTCACTAGACTTAACTAATGCAACTTCATTAGAAAAAATAGGTGCATCTGCATTTAGTGGTACTTATTTGAGTACATTAGATCTAAGTAATCTTTCTAGTTTAAAAGAGATTGGTGAAAATGCATTTAGAAATTGCAACTTATCGTCAGTAACAATACCAAGCTTGGTTACGAGTATTGGAAGTGGTGCCTTTTATAAATATGATTCTTATTCAAATCCAACTCTAACATCAATAGTCAATAAATCAACTACTCCATTTAATTGGTATAATATTTTGAATGTAGGAACTTCTGCAACTTGTACATTTGCAGGGGCAGGTACTTGTGGAACAGTAACAATTACAACAAGTTAAGGGGCATTAGCCCCTTTTTTATTGATAATTAAGTAAAAAAAAGTTATAATGTATAAAGGTGATTTCATGTTTAAAATAAAAGATTTAGAAATAAAAAATAATGTTGTTCTTGCTCCAATGGCAGGAATAAGTAATAGTGCATATAGAACAATTATAAAAGATATGGGTTGCGGCCTTATATATGCTGAAATGGTTAGTGATAAAGCAATAGCTTATGGCAGTAAAAAAACAATTGAAATGCTTTATATGACTGATTATGAAAGACCAATTGCTCAGCAAATTTTTGGTAGTGATGAAAACTCATTTGTTACAAGTGCAAAATATATATATGAGAATATGAAACCAGACATAATTGATATTAATACAAAATGGTGTAAGTTATTAACTCGCACCATTAAATGTTACATATAAAGTATTTTTCTTTTTATTATAAACTATTTTATTAAATAGCCCATGGGCTATTTTTTCTTTTATTTTAAAATCTACGCTATCATCAGATAATATATTATGAGTATATTCACATAACAAATATACTTTATCTTTATTTATATTTTCGTACTCTTTGGTATTAATAAAATTTAATTCTTCTTCTAACTTCTTAATAGCCTCTAAAATTGTCGTTTTTTTAACCTTATACTCCTCTAAAGTATCTATTCCGTCTAAATATGCTGCCTCAAGTCTTTCGAGCCTTAAACGGCTTTTATTTAACGAATTTTCTATCAATGATATTTCGCTGAATTGCTGTGTTGTTTGTACTATAGTAATATCGAGCTTATTAGTAAATATAGTTTTCAATTCGTATAATAAAGCTGATTCTAATTTTTCCTGTAAAATAGAGTGACTTTCATTGCACATCTTTTTATTATAACCATTACATTGAAAAAAGGGTTTTCTTTTTGTTCCAGACTTTCGTTCTACCATAATAAGATTTTTACCACAATTAGAGCATTTTAACAAACCTCTTAACCAATAATCGTGTTTAACATTAGTTTTTTTATACTTAAACCATATCTTATTATGCTCATCTATCTTTTGCTGTGATTTATCCCATAATTCTTGTGAAATAAGTGACTCATGCTTTCCTTTTTTTATAATCATATCAGGATTATCATAATTTCTTTTCATTCCTCCGTCTGTATATCTAATATATCCAATATATATTGGATTGTTTAGTAAAACCTTTAAACTTCCTTCACACCAATTACTTCCTCTAGAAGTTTTGATTTTCATATTATTTAATTTAGCAGTTAATCCATTTACAGTAGTATCTTTTTTTATCCATTCCTCAAATATAAATTTAACTATATCCTTTGTATTTTCATTTGGAATAATAGAAGATATATTTTTATCATATTTATAACCAAAAGGAGTATATCCTTGATGTTCTCCACGCGAAGCCTTTTCTTTTTTACCACGTTTTACATTTTCGGATAGATTTAGCACATAATATTCATCCATTGCCTCATACATAGATTCTAATATAACACGTTCTTTTCCTTCACCCAATGGTTGAGTGATACTTACTACATCTATACCGTACTTTTTACGTAGCATAGCCTTATACATTACAGATTCTTCTTTATTACGAGCAAAACGAGAGAAATCATATACAAGTATTATGTCAAATGGTTTGGGATTTTTTTTAGCATCAAGAATCATGCGTTGGAAATCGGTTCTTTTATCGGCATTTTTGCCACTAATCCCATCGTCTCTATATATATTTTCATCAGATACATATATGTTATTTTTTTTAGCATAATCTAAGCATAATTTAATTTGACTATCTGGACTATATTTAGTTTGCATATCAGTAGAAACTCTTACAGATATTGCACCTTTCTTGTAATCTTTCATTATATCACTTCCTCGTTTTTTTAATTTATGATATAATATAATAGAAAAATCCAATACATTATATCTAGTATATTTTGTGTTCTTAGTTTGCGAGACTAGTTGATTTTTCAATCATGGCTTCACTTTGGCGAGTGAAGTCTTTTTTTGGCTATAAATCTCTAATATGACGTTTAGCTACCCCAATTATTTCAACAGGAAGATTTTTTATATCTTCATCTGTATATAATCTTGGTAAAAAACCTGTATCGTTATCCAAATTAATAGGAGAAATTAACAATCCATTCTCTTTAATAAAGACCTTCTTAAAAGTAGCATCGAAACCATTAATTTTAACACAACAGTCCTGTCCACTCTCAAATATTGATGATTTTAAAAATATAACTATATCGTTATTTTTGTATTCTGGCTCCATTGAATTACCAAATAATTTAAGAGCAAAGTATTTTTTGCCACCTCTTATCCAGTCAATAGGTATTTCTTCGTAATCAACTGTATATGTATCCTCAATAGCTTCAAAAGGAATTCCTGCAGGTATTTTTCCTAACACAGGGACTTTAACAACGTTTCTATCTAACTTAGTAGTTATTATATTAGTATTAACTATATTATCTTCTATTAAGTCAGACTTATTTATTCCAAAATAATTAGACAATATTTCTATGCTATCGATCCGTGGGTAAGCTATACCATTATACCAATCAGTTAAAGTAGTATATTTAAATCCAGTTGCTTCACACAATTTATTTCTATCAATATTATTAATAGACATATATTTTCTTAGATTTTTAGCGAATACTTTTTTATTTCCTAAATCACTCATACTTATTATCTCCTTTCATAACTATTCATATTATACACTTAAACCGTAAAATTATCAAATTAAACTTTAATAAATTACGATAAATATGTAAAAATCTATTGACATTACGGTTTTTCCGTAATAGAATGTAATCATAGAGGAGGTGATAGATTATGAAGATGTCTTTAAAAGCAATACGCTACAATAAAGATTTAAGTATTGAAGAAGCTTCGAAAATGATTGGTATTAGTAAGGAAACATTGCTAAATTACGAATCTTTCAAAACATTTCCAAATGTTCTTATTATAGAAAAAATTCTAAATACTTATGACGTAAAATATGATGATATTATTTTTTTACCCAAGAATTACGGATTAACCGTAAAAAGAGATAAGGAGAATTAAAAAATGGAAAAGTCTCGCAAACTAAAAACTCCATTAAAAGTGGTAATTATTAATCCACCTAGTGAAGAGGAAGCCAAAAATATAATAAAAGGGATATCGATGAAACTCAGTGAATTGTATTCCTTAAATTTAACTAATGAATTGGAGGAAGCTAAATGAAGAAAAAAAGAAGATTAAGAACTTGGGTTAAAGTGGCTTTAACAATTATATTATCACTAATTGTAGTTTTCATTTTTATTAAATTATCAAAGATGAGTTCCGATCGTTTTAATTATTGGTCGGCTAAATGTGATACGGCTAGTAATCATACTTGCTCTTATTATGAAATAAGGCAAATGATGATAAGAGGTGAGTAGCATGGTGAAAAAAAGAACTCAAATAAATGATATTATAAATCATTTAATAAAACATAAAAAAATTTCATCTATGGAAGCCTTTAAAAAGTATGGAGCTACAAGATTATCAGGAATAATTTTTAAATTTAAAAGAATGGGATTTATTATAACTAGCGAACATGTAGTAGGTAAAACTAGATATGGCAATAACTCACCATTTGTTATATATCATCTTATAAAAGTTGCTGATGATTATGAATAAAGAATATCTAAAAAACAAATTAAGCAACTGGATAGAAGAGCAACGTCTAGCTGAATATGAATCAAAAACTTTAAAATCATATGAAACAGATATAAAGAAATTTATTAACTATATTGAAGTTGATGAATTTGTTCTTGATAAAGATTTGACTATGAAATATAAAGAGCATCTTAGAGAAAAACATACTACAAATAGCTGTAACAGATACATAGTTACTTTGAATAAATTCTTAAAATATATAGGCTATGAAAAATGTGTTTTAAAAAAAGTTAAAACACAGCAAAAAACATCTATAGATGAACCGATTTGGGAACACGAACATAAAAGGATGCTTAGATGGGCGAAAAATTTAGGAATGGAAGATATGTATCTAATACTAAAAATATTTGCTTATACAGGCATTAGAGTGCAATCACTTAAAAAGTTTACTGCTGAAAATCTAGAAAATTATATAAAGGTCTATATAAAAGGTAAAGAAATTACTGTTATTTTAAGAAGTGATTTGTTAAGAGAAATTAAGCATTATTGTAAGATTAACAAAATCACTAGCGGATACATCTTTAAAAGCCCTGTAAAGCCTAATACAATGCTGAATGCATCAACAATATGGCGAAGGTTAAAAAAGATTGCTAGAACGGCTAAAATCAATCCAAAAAAGATACATCCACATGCATGGAGACATCTTTTTGCTAAAAACTTTATGAAAGACCCTCAAAATGATTTAACAGAACTAGCAGATATCTTAGGACATTCAAAATTAGAGACAACGAGAATATACACCATGACATCTAATAAAGAGAAAAAAACAAAACTCGAAAAAATGAAATATTAAGGAGGATAAGTATGGGTCTAAATCAAGCCTTAGTCTTAAGGATTAATTATTTAATAGGTAACAAAAAATATACTGATGAAGTATCAGGTAAACCAGGATTAAAAAAGAGTGAACTTATTGGTATGTTTCAAATGGCACATCAAGGTGACAACGCAATAATAACAAAAATTCATTGTCACATTGAAAGTTTTTAAAAAGGAGGATATATGGAAGGTATAGAGAGATTAAAAATATTATCATCTGAAATAAAAGATGAATCACTTTTACAAGTAGTAGATTACTTATTATCACGTGAAGATATGAACGAAAAGTATCTAAATGAAGAAAAATCACTTAAACAGATGATCGAATTTATAAATAATGAGGTTTTAAAAAGGATTCCTACTAATGAAAGAAAAGATGTCCAATGCAAAATGTTAACTAATGAGGATGTTTATAGTATGGCTATTCATTACTTTGATGAATCTAATGAATTTTTAGGACTTGCATCTACTAAAGTAAAAACAAATATTGAACAAAATGTTCAAGCTGATGAAGCAACTGGCGAAACCAAAAATGATATAGAAGTCGTTGAAGAAGAATCAGTAGAATCATCTAATGTTAGTGAAAATCCTATTGTAGAAATTAAAACAAATCGTAAAATTAAAGAAAAGTATGTTCCAGAAGGTCAATTATCTTTATTTGATATTGTTGGCTAATGTATATAAAAAAAACTGATAAGAAATTATTTGAAGAATTAGACAAGTATCTAAATCTACCAAATGATTTTAATAAGTTTGTTGATAAAATTTCAAAAAAACATAATTTTATAATCAAATATAAGGAATTTTATCACTGTTGCAACTGCGATTATGATTTTAAGAGCAGTAAAAAGATTAATGAAAAAGAAAAATGTCCATTCTGTAAAAATACTTATATAGTTAAAAGTACAAAAATCAAAAAACATGAATTTGATGACCATATAGGACTATTAGCAAAATATCAGGATAAGTATATAATTAGATTTTTTGAAATTAAGACGTATTTTAATAATCAAAAAGTATACACAGATGTTTGTGAGTATGCACGAAAAATTTACAATGATAACTTTGTGGAAATTCACGAAATAGTTAACGACCATCTATTTAGTGGAATCGGTGTTATGGCTATAAGGCATGATAGAAATCTATATGCTGAAAATTGGAGGTTTTTAACCTCTTATTGGAAAGAAATATCAGATAGTGTAATAGTTTATCCAAACAACTTAAAAACCCTATTTAAAGGCACTAAATGGCAATATTCACAACTATGGTTATTAGCAAGAAAGATTAATTATTTAGATATATCATTTTTACTTAGAAATTATAGAAGTTCTATAGAGTTATTAATTAAACTAGGATTTTATAATTTAGCTTTATGTCCAAAAACTTTCGATAAAAAAGGAAATTTTAAAGACAGATTTGGTGTTGACAAAGAATTTGCATCATTTATACGAAAACATAATCTAAATGTTGATGAACTAGAAGTATTAAAATATATTCAAAAAAGAGATATTGCAATGATTAGAGAGTTTTCTAGTTCAGGTTACTTAAGCGATTTTAAAGAATATAAAATTGATTTATATAAACTTAAAAAAAATACAAATTATTGTGATAGAAATCATCATGAATATATTGATTATTTAAGATTTGCTAAAAAATTAAGATATGATTTATCAAATAAAAAATACTTGTATCCAGCTAATATAAAAAGTGAACATGATAGGTTGTTAAAATTAATAAATTTTCAAAAGAATAAAGCACTAAATAAAATAATTAAGGTTCGCTACAAAGATTTGAAGAAAAACATCTATAAAAATAAGGAATATATCATTTTTCCAGCAAAAAATGTTGATGAAATGATAGATGAGTCTTCACAACAAAATAATTGTGTTCAGGACTATGCTGAAAGATATGCAGAAGGCAAATGTGATATTTACTTTATGAGATATGAAAACAGCCAAGACAAATCTCTTGTTACTGTAGAAGTTAGAAATAACAAAGTTTATCAAAAAAGAATATACCATAATGACCCAACTACAGAAAAACAAAATAAGTTTTTAGATAATTGGGAACGTAGGGTATTAACAAAGGAGTGTTAATAATGAAAAGATATTTTGTATTTGCCTATGATAGATTCTATCCATCTGGAGGAATGAGCGATTTTGTTTATTCATCAAAAACTTTAGAGGATGCTATACATTATGCTTTTGAAATTAAAGATAATCGTGACTCTGTAACAGTATGGGATATGAAATCAATTAAAAAAGTATATGGGTTTTATGAAGGAATGTTAAGTGAGGATTTTATAGCAGATTTATCATCACCTTTATCAAAGATATGTGACCCTAATATAAGTAAAGAATATTTACTTAAGAGTAATGACAATGAATAGTCCAAGCTTATACTTTCTTCAAATAGGTAAAGCTGTAGCTAAAGGATTTAACATAGGATTTCATTCATATAGAAATTATTATTATAAAAAGTGCGGTAAAAAATATAAAAAAATAATCAAAAAACACTTTAAAGTAGATTTTTCCAAAAGTCTTTAAGAAAAGGAGAAAAGATAATATGATCGAAAAATTAAAAGAAATGGGTTTTGTGGCATACGGTGCTACATATCCACCATTATACTATCGAATTAAAACTGACGATTTTACTGTAGCTCTTACAGCTTCGTTAAATAATGATGAAGTTATTGATATAACCCCATCAGTTGATTGCAATAGTAGATTAAACTTTAAAACAATGCAGTGTAACGATGTAAAACTATCTGATTTAGATGATTATTATAACAATATAATAAATCAATTATTAAATATAAAAGAAGTCCACAAGGAACTTCTAAATATAAAAAAATAACTATTTGCAAAAAGGAGTGATGAGTAATGAGCAAAGAGGAATATGGTGAACTATTAAAATATCTAGGAATCCTAAAGTTTGTACTAATTAAATTTCAAGAGAAAGAAAATGATGTAAACATTTTTAGTGACATGCTTGAGAGAGTTAATTATGTAATAAATTATGCACCAACAATAGATGAAAAAATCATTGATTAAGCAATGATTTCAACTGGTGAGAAATGATAACACATATTTCACTTTTATAGTATTTAGAAGTTTCATGTGTTACGTGTTTCATCATTAATCTTCCAATGATAGTTTCAGCTAAATTTTTAGCTAATTCTTCAATCTCTTCATCTGAATATTTTTTCACAAAATTCACCTCGATAAAGAGATTATACCATGAAAAATAGTTAAAAAATACCCTTGAAAAATGCAAAAAGTATCCTAATAAAAAAATAGGTAGTTATGCCTTATAAAATAATAGCAAAGTAGATATTTAGTAGGTGCAATATAATGTTATGGTTATCTTGCATCCATAAAGGAGGAAATATGAGTTTAGAAGAGTTAAAAAAAGATAAAGAAATTTTACCAAAAACATTAATAAATGAAATTAAAATATTTTTAAATAAGTATCCAAAAATTATTAAAGATATGAGTATTGATTATGAAACTATTGTCAGAAGTTTTCCTGATGGCAACATAGTTGATTTAGATATAAAAGTAGATATAAAAATATAGGAGGAAATAAGATGAGAGATACAGAAATGGAATATGTTAATGTTCCCACTTATATAGAAAAATCAGTTAAAAAGTTATTTAAATTAAAGAATACTGAAAAGGAGTTAGTAATGCAAATAAAGGATTACATGACTACACACAATATTCCGACAGAAACACCATTACAGCTATTAAAAAATATACCCGATGAAGAAGTAAACCCTAATCAAATGAAATTAGATATGGAAACAGGGGAAGTTAGATAACTATGACTAAGAAAGAAGAAACAAATGATAAATAGAGCGCTTTTTAGTTTTAATAAAAATGGTGATGTTGAAAGATTAAAAGATTATGAGGTAATAGTCCAGCATAAATATAAGGATGGTTTAGGATTAATTACTTATTGTTACAAAGCTTTAAATATGGAGGATGTAGAAAAAATAGCATCTAAACAAATACCAAAAGATTATATCATTATAAAAATTCAGGAAACGGGAATATCAAACAAAATTAAAGAGAAAAATATTCCATTAAAAAGACCAATAACAAGGAAAAAACACGATGATTATCATCATGAATTAAATTTATCTAAAAATAAAGATAACAAAGTTTCTTCCGTTTTAATACCTTTGGAAGAATATAAAGAATTATTAATTACAAAAGGTATGTATCAAGAACAAAATAGATGTAAAATTGTTGTTCAAATGCAGTCAAAAAAATAGGAGGTAAAAAATGATAACGGAAAAAGAAAAAATTGAATTAGTAAAAGCATTAACAGAAATGTTTACTAAATATAATTTAAAAGAAATTAATTGTAGTATTTATACATCTCATCCAATGAAAGACGGGAAAATTATTAATAAAGATTTGTTACATTTAAAGATAAAAGATAATCATGATTTTAAACTTGAAGATACTTATTTTGATACATTGGAGGATAGAATATGTTTGAAATAAATAAAGACGGTATATTAACGTATTCAATTGAAAAAATCCATTTAAAGAAAGATGATGTTTTGTTATTTATGTATAATGGAGATTTAACTTCAGAACAACTTAAACACATGACTTTTAATGTCCCAGAAGTTTTGAAAAATAGAATATTATTAATTACTAATAAAATTAAAGTTGTCCATATAGATAACGAAATATCGGTAAATGAGACAGACAATGAATGAATCAAAATTAAAAGTAAGTAAAAAAATAATTCAAAAGATTAAAAATTTATTAGCTTTATCAAAAAATAATTCTAATCAAAATGAAGCTTATAATTCAATGTTACTAGCACAAAAATTAATGATGAAATATAAGATTGAGATATCTGAATTAGAATTAGAAGATAAAGAAGGTATTGTTGAGCAAATATATAATACAAAAAAAGGAATATGGCGAAAGTTATTAATTAAAGAAATATCAGTTAATTTCAATTGTGATGTCTATTTGAGAGGTAATGTCATTATCATTATGGGAACACCAGAAGATATAGAGATAACAAAAATAATGTATGAATACTCAGAAGAACAAGTAATTTTACAATTTAAAGCACTTTTAAAAGATGAATATGATTTAGGTTCTTCTGATATTAAATATAGAAATATGCTCTTTAGAAGTTATGCTTATGGCTTTATAACTGGCTTAGATTTGAAGTTTAAAGAACAAAAACAAAAATATCAAGATGAGTGGGGATTAGTACTAGTAAATAAAGATTTAGAAGATTATAGAGAATCAAAACAAATCAAAAAAACTAGAACATATAACACTTCTGATATAGATAGATATGCCAGTAGAAAAGGTCAAAATGACGGATATAATATGTCTAATCCAAATGTAATTGAAAACAAATCGGAGGTACATTAAAATGTTTGAGTTAGAATCAAAAATAAAATATGATATTCAAATGATACAAGATGCAGGAAATGATTTATCAGAATACATTGTTGTTCTTAATGGCAAAAAGTATTTTAAAACTGGTGATTATAACGTTTATGGTGTTCCGATCGTATTTGATTTAGATGCACCTATTGAATTTGAATTTATTGTAATAAATAAAATTGAATATAAAAATATCAAAAAAAATAAAAAGGAGGTTTAATATGTATGGATTTTTAACGTTGCAAGACGCAGAAAAATTATACAATGATGGTTTTGCTATTATTTGTGATGCTGATAGCGAAAACGCATTTATAAAAAATGATGAATTAGAATATGCTGAATATTTAGCATCTAAAGTAGACGTAATTACTGAGATATTTAGTAATATAGGCAAGACTTTTTTAAATGCATTTGGTAAAGCATTTATTTCAGTAGGACAAGCTTTAACTAATGTAGGTAAGTCTTTAGTTTGTGAAGAAAGCGAGGATAACTAATATGGATAATATATATATCACTATAATTATATGTATAACTTTAATTATACTTAGTGTTCTACAAAAATTAAAGAAGTAGGTGATGGTATGAATGAAAAAAAATATTATTGGATAAAGCTAAAAGATAATTTTTTTGGAAGAGATGAAATTGATTTCTTACTTTCTCAAAAGAATGGATGTGAATATATAGTCTTATATCAAATGTTATGTTTAAATACATGCAATAACGATGGAAGATTGGAATCAAAGATAGGCGAGGCAATAATTCCTTATAATCCTGAAAAAATATCTAGAGATACAAAATTCTTTGATGTTGATACAGTAATAGTTGCACTTGAATTGTATAAGAAATTAGGATTGATATACGAAGGTGATGATAAAGTTCTTAAAATATCTCAATTTGATAACTTAGTAGGTAGTGAAACAAAATACGCGGAGAAAATGAGAAAATATCGCGAAAAATTAGGAAACAAGCCGAAAGAAATAGGCTACAATGTAACCGACAATGTAACCTACAATGTCCGACAAGATAAAGAGATAGATAAAGAGATAGATAAAGAGATAGATAAAGATATTATTCTAACGAATAATACTATATATGATTTTTTAGAAAATAATTTTGGTCGTACTATTAGTCCCATTGAATATGAAAAAATAAATTGTTGGATTCAAGAATTTAATGAAGAATTTGTTAAGCATGCAATTCAAACAGCAGTATTTTCAAATGTTAAGACTTTTAAGTATGTTGAAGGTATTTTGAAAAATTGGAAAGCTAATGGATTTAAAACTATCCAAGATATAAAAGAAAGAGAAGCTGTAATATCGAAACCTGTTGAATTAGAAGAAGAATATGATTGGTTGAATGAGGATTAGGTGATAAAGATGACAATTAAAGATTTATCAGAATACTCTGCTATTTCAAAACAAGTATTTCAGCTTACTCAAAAGATAAAGGAACTTGAAGATAATCCTATAAGTACACCAACTATAACAGGTATGCCTTCTTCAAATCAAATTTCAAATCCAACTGAATCAATGGCTACTAAAATAATCAAATTAAAAGATATATTAAATAATAAATTATTAAAACTTTTAGATGAAGAAATAGCCGTTGAAAGATTTATATCAACTATTTCAGATAAAGAAATTCAAACAATGATACGAATGCGATTTTTAAATTTATGTGATTGGAAAGATATAGGTAAAGAATTTCATTGTGATAGAACGACCGTCTATTACAAAATTAAAAGGTATCTAGAAAAACACGCAATTAAAGGAGGTATGTGATTTGAATCAATACACAGGTTATAATGATTATTTTGATAAAAAGATATGTGTTGGTGATACTGTAGTTGCAGGAACTAAATATGTTGTTATAAATGATAATGGAATATATAAATTAAGTGGTAGTGGATGCTTAAATGAATTTGAATTAAAATATTTGCATGACCTACTTAGTAAAGAAGTTGAAGCATAATATGAAAACTAAAATTAAACAACCTCTATTTTCAAAAAAAACTTTAGATATTATAATTAATATTCCAATCTATTTTAAATTACTAAAAAGATGCAACTATTTAGAAAATGAAGTTGATGTATTAAAAACTGTAATTAAAGATGATTTATATAAAGAGTTTATGAAAAAGTATAATGAGCCACTAGAAAATCAACGATTAAAAGAGAATGATAAAAATTTAAGATTAAAAATCAAACAATTAAAATTACAACGTGATGAAGCAATAGCAAAATCAACTGAAAAGGTGAAAAAATGAAATGTAAAAGTTGCAAGTATTTATATTTTATAAAAGGCAATGGTTCTCCATCAAGATATTACTGTAGCAATGAGATATTATTTCAAAAAAAACATTGCGGTTCTGTATTAATAAGTAGATGTGATAGACATTCTAATGAATTAAAAATTAAAAGTAGTCCTAATTGGTGTCCTTTGAAAGAAGGAAGTAAATGAACATAAAAGAATCAATGATTATCTTATTTAATTCATTCATTATTATATTTCTAATATTTATATGTATTTTAGGTATTCTATTATTTGGAAAATTGCTTCATAATGAATGTTATCTAAGTAAAACAGGATATTTAATTTGTGATTATCAAGGCGACAATTTAGAAAAAGAGGTTGATGCAAATGAATAAATATCATTTTGAATCATATATATACTTTTCTATCAAAGATATATCACTAGGAATAAATATATTTAGTGATAAAAGATTAGTGTATGGTACAAAAGGAAGAGTTACAGGAATAGAAGTTAATTTATTATTCTTTCATTTTAAAATTGGAATAGTTAGGAGTGGATTTTAATAAGAAGTTAAGAATAATAGATGTATTGTTAAGTGTAACTAATGTATAAATCACAAGTTTCACATATTACACACGAGATATGTGTTATAGTGTAAATGTAAAATAGTGAATTCAAAAACAAACAGTAAAATGTTTGTTTTTTGTTGCGAGGGGAATATATGTTAAAAAGTTGCGGTAGATGTGGTGGAATCCATGATGCTAATTATACTTGTTATAAAGGTAAGAGTAATAATAAATATACTAAAGCAGATATGTTTAGAAAGTCTTATTCATGGCTAAAAAAGAGTACAAATATAAAAGAAAGAGATAAGTATTTATGTAGATGTTGTATATCAAATATATATAATACTACTAATATTTATAACTTTAATAAACTTGAAGCACATCATATAGTACCAATAAATGAAGATTACTCAAAAAGGTTAGATGATGATAACTTAGTCACTCTTTGTTGTTACCATCATAAGCTTGCGGATAATAATATTATTCCTAGAAAAATATTGACCTTACTAACTGATGAGAACTGTAATTTTAAAGAAGTTCAAGACCTAGAGGTACATAATAATACCCCCCCACTTTGTTGAGGGGATTTTTTATTACTTAATCTAGACCTACTCACAAGTTTCGAATACAAAAAATGCCCAAAATGAAATTTGGAATCAAAAATAAAAAAGAAAAGAGGTGATAAAGATGGGGAGACCTGCAAAAGCAATTGATGCAAATTCACAAAAAATGAGTAAAGAGGATAGAAAAAAAAGAGAAGAAGTTGAAAAAGATTTAAGGGGAGATAATAGTAAGTTAAAACCTTTTAAATATCTAAATAAAAGACAGAGACAAATATTTAAGTTTATTTTAGAAAACTTGAATGTCAAACTTCTAGGTAATTTAGATGTCTATGTTTTAAATCAAACTGCAATAACAATTGAAAGGTTAGAAACGATCGAAAAAAAATGTAATGATGATATTGACCTATTATTAAATACAAATTTCAAATCCATGAGAGACATGTATTCAAAAGATTTCTTTAGATGCTGTAACGAACTATCGTTATCACCACAATCAAGAGCTAAAATTTCTATTGCCTCAGTACCACCACAAAAAAAGACATTGATGGATATGCTAAGTGATGACGAGGATGATGGTGAATGATACAGAATCATCCTAGTTATGTTTATGCTAAGTTGGTCGTTGAAGGCAAATTAAAACCACCTGAGTTATTTTACGAATTAAATGGTGAGAAAAAAGTAATATCACCAAAATATGTAAAAAAACAATGTAAGGTATTTTTAGATATAGCAGATAATAAATCAGATAAATACATGATTAATGAAAAGCGAGTAGGAAAGATTGATAAGATATGCAAGATATTAGTTATGGCAAAAGGTATCAAAGCTAGAGAAAAGATATACGATGCCCTAGCAGGATATCAGTGGTTATTGATAGTAGCTAGTTTATGTACTGTTTATAGAGATGATAAAAAGAAAAGAAGATATGAAACAGTTATTTTAGAGATATGTAGAAAAAATGGAAAAACATTTATTGTTGCCTTTTTATTTTTACTTCTTTTTTATTTAGAACCTAAATATTCAAGATTCTTTAGTGTTGCTCCAGATGGTGCGTTAGCAAAAGAAATAAAGCAAGCATTAGAACCACTTATAAAAGCTAATATAGATGTCTTTGAAGATGGGGAGTTTAAAATATTAAGAGATAGTATTAAACATTTACCAACTGAAACGGTTTATACACCACTTAATTATTCTACTTCAAGAATGGATGGCAAAGAGCCAACAATTTTTATTGCTGATGAAGTTGGAGCATTACCAAGCCCTTATGCAGTTGAAGCAATGAGGTCAGGGCAATTACTTGTAGTAAATAAATTAGGTTTTATAATTTCAACGAAATATCCAACAATTGATAATCCATTAGAAGATGAAGTAAAGTATGTAAAAAAAGTGTTAGATGGAATTATAGAAGATGAAACAATATTTGCACTACTATATGAACCTGACGAAACAAAGGACTGGACAACTGATGATAATATAATTTTACAATCAAATCCACTAGCCTTAGAATTAGAAGTTGTATACAAAGATTTAATATCCAAAAGAAAAAAAGCAATTGAAAGAGAATCATTACGTGAAAATTTTTTGACAAAGCATTGTAATATTATTTATCAAGGGGCAGGTACTGAATCATTTATTGATGTTAGTGAAGTTCAAAAATGTAAGGTTGAAAAAATAGATTGGACTGGTAGAAGTGTATATCTTGGAGTCGATCTAGCGATGACAAATGATAATTGTTCTGTTGCTATGGCATCAGAAGCTGATGATAAGATATTAGCTGATGTAATTGCTTTTATTCCAGAAGGACGAATAGAAGAAAAGAATCAATTTGAAAAGATTAATTATTATGAATTTATTAATGCTCTAAAATGTATTGCTTGTGGTGATAAGACAGTAGACTATAAAGTCATAGAAGATTTTGTATTTAAAATAGAAGAAAAATATGATGTTACAGTTATGGGAATAGGATATGATAGATATAATGCCCTATCATCAGCACAAAAATGGGAATCAGGTTCTAGAATAGATGGAGTTGATTATCATGGATATACTGCAGTTCAAATTAGACAACATAGTGATACACTTCACCCACCGACTAAATTACTATACGAAAAAATAATGGATGGAAAGTTTGAATACGAAGAGAATAAATTATTAGAGATTAATTTTCAAAATGCGAAATGCACGTATGATACAAACATGAATAGATATGTCAATAAAAAGAAATCTAATGGAAAAGTAGATATGGTAATTTCACTTATAAATGCTACTTATTTATTACAACAAGAAGTATTTTTAGGTAACGGTAATTTCTTTGTTCAAGTTATAGAATAAACTTTCACACTATTCACACGAGATATGTGATATAGTGTAAGTGTAGAAAAAACGAAATAAGAAACAAACAGTAAAATGTTTGTTTTTTTGTTGTTAGGAGGTGATTAAAAATGGCATTGCTAGATTTGTTTTTTAAAAAAAGTGAAGAAGAACTAAAGCGTGAGGATACCACTAATACTACTACGGAAGATAATTCAAGTTTTACAGTTGATGATGTTTTACTTAAAGCTTTATTAACAGGCGAAAAAATCACAAAGGATAAAGCATTATCGCTTCCATCGGTATCATCGTCAGTAGATGAGATATCAAATATAATAGCAACATTACCAATAAATCTTTACAAAGAAACTATCGAAGAAGGAAGAAAGACAGTAGAAGAAATTATTGGAGATGATAGATTATATATACTTAATTCTGATACTGGAGATACTCTAGATACATTCCAACTTAAAAAAGCATTAGTACAAGATTATTTACTTGACAAAGGTGCATACATATATATCGAAAAAGATAAAAATAAATTTATCAGTATTAGATATGTTGATGCACAAAATGTTACTCCTCTTAAAAATATTGATTCAATATTTAAAGACGTTCAAATTATGGTTGATGGAAAAATATATGAGTCATATAATTTTCTTAAAATATTAAGAAGTACAAAAGATGGTGTATCAGGTAAGGGGGTAATTGATGAAGTTTCAAAAGCAATTGAAACAGCATATACAAATATTTTATATGAACTAAACTTAGTTAAAAAAGGAGGCTCTAAAAAAGGCTTTTTAACATCAGAAAACAAACTTGGTAAGGAAGAGACTCAGGCTTTAAAAGATGCTTGGGCAAAACTATATAGCAACAGTAGTGAAAATGTGGTTGTATTAAATAAAGGTCTCGATTTTAAAGAAGCATCCAATTCAAGTGTGGAACTTCAATTAAACGAAAGAAAAAAATCTTTAAGTGATGAAATAAAAGATATATTCCATATAAGTGACGATTACGACAAGACTATTAAGAAAGCAGTTATTCCGATATTAAGAGCTATTGAAGCATCCTTAAATAAAGACTTTTTACTAGAAAGTGAGAAAAAGTCTTTTTATTTTGCTTTTGATACAAAGGAAATTGAAAAAGGTGATATGAAAGCACGTTATCAGGCTTTAAATATTGCTTCTAAATGGATGACTAAAAACGAAATACGTTATATGGAAGATTTGGATGCAATTGATGGATTAGATGTTATTCCTTTTGGTCTTGCTGATGTTCTTTACGATGTTAAAAACAAAAAATATTTCACACCTAATACAGGGCAAGTTACTAACACTCAAAAGTTAAGTGAAGAAGGAGGTGATGAAAATGAAAATTGAAATAAGAGATGACAGCATCCTAATTGATGGATATGTCAATGCAGTTGAGAGATATTCTAAACCTTTATATGACACAAGAGGAAAATTTATTGAAAAAATAATGCCTACTGTTTTTCAAAGAGCAATTGAAAAATCAAAAAACATTAATGTTCTTTTAAATCATGATAAAAATCGTAAATTAGCAGATACAAAAAGTGGAAAAGCAAAATTGTACGAGGACAACATTGGTTTAAGAGCTACTGTTGAAATTGATGATGAAGAAGTTATTGAAAAAGCAAAAGAAGGTAAATTAAGAGGTTGGTCTTTCGGATTTGTTTGTCTAAAACAAAATCGTGAAAAAAACAAAGATGGCATGGAGGAAAGAACAGTAAGAGAAATTGAGTTGAAAGAAGTATCAATTATCGATGATCGAAAATCACCTGCTTATATAGGTACAAGTATTGAAGTTAGAGATGACAGGATGGAATTAATTGAATATAGAAGTGAAGATTTTGAATCAGAACCTTCTACACCACCTAATGAAAATAATTTTTCCACTATGACATATTCACAAAAAAGAGAAATATTATCATCGAGTCTTAAAAAAAGTTTTCCAGAAGGATGGGTAGAAGATTTTGATGATAAATATATATATGCAACCATCGACAACAAATGCGAAATTTATAAAATGGGATATTTAATTGAAGATAGTACAGCTAATATAGACTCAAACAATAAAGTTAGAGTTATTCGTGGTGGTTATGCAGAGATAAGAGATGATAACCTACCAGAAAAAGAGCCTGAACAACGTCTTGAAAAAGAAGTTGAAAAAATAGATTATTCAAACTATAAAGAAAGATTGAAGAAAATAAAGGAGGAAATATGAAAGATAATCTAAAAAAAATGACAGAAACTAGAGCAGCAGCTCAAGATAAGATGCAAGAGTTATTGGATAAAATAGAAGGTGAACAAAGAGCATTTACAGATGATGAGAATGCTCTTTATGATTCTTTAGAAAAAGAAATAAATTCAATAACTGCAACTATAAAAGCTATCCAAGAAGGAAGAAAGCTAACTAAAGTAGAAGAAAAACCAAAAGAAAGTGAAGGAGGTAGTCAAGTGACAGAAGAAGGAAGAAGTCTTGAAGAAAAAGAGACATTAGAAACAAGAGAATTTGCTGATTATATTAGAAATATTGTAGTACATAATAGAGCTGAATCTAATTTAACTACTGGTGACAATGGTGTAATTATTCCTGTTACTATTGCTAATAAGATTATTACTAAAGCATATGATATGTCACCAATTCTAGACAAGGCAACTAAATATAAAACGAAAGGTAAATTAGAAATACCTGTATATGGTGCTAAAGCTGATGGAAGCGATATTAATATGGCTTACAAAAGTGAATTTGAAGAATTAGAAGGTAAAGCTGGTAAGTTTGGTTCTGTTGAACTAACTGGATTCTTAGCAGGTGCTTTAGCTAAATTAAGTAATTCATTAATTAATAACACCGACATTGATTTAGTTAATAAAGTTGTTGAATTAATGGCAGAAGCAGTTGTTCGCTTTGAAGAAAATGAAGGTTTAAATGGTACTGATGGAAAAATAACTGGTTGTAAAGATGTTGAGTTAAACGTAACAACTGCATCAGCAACAGCAATTACTGCTGATGAACTAATTAAACTTAAAAATAAAGTTAAAAAGATATTTAGAAAAAATTCAATTTGGGTTATGAGTAATGATACTTTAACAGCTATTGAACTTTTAAAAGATGATAATGGTAGATTCTTATTTAATGAAGATTTAACAGGTGAATTTGATGGTAAAATTCTTGGATATCCTGCATATGTTTCAGATAGTATGCCTGAAATTGTAGCAGGGAAAACACCTATTTTATTTGGTGATTTCAGCGGTCTTGCTTTAAAACAAACAGCCGACTTAGAAATCCAAATTTTAAGAGAAAAATATGCTACTCAACATGCAACTGGAATCGTTGCTTGGGCTGAATTAGATATCAAAGTAGAGCATAAACAAAAAATCGCTAAATTAACTGTTAAAGAAGCATAAGGAGGGATACTATGTATATTGCATTGAAAGGTTTTAGTGGAACAGTAGTATCCGCTTATAAAAACCAAGTAATTGAAATAAAAGATAAAAAGGTTGCAAAAGATTTGTTAGAAGCTGGTTATATTGAAGAATATTCAGAAAAACAGCAATCTACAAATGAAATGAAAAAAGAAGTAGCCGATCTAAAGAAACAAGTTGAAACTCTTGAATCAGAAAAAAAAGAACTAACAGATAAAAATACTAATTTGGAAGATGAAGTAAAAACATTAAAAGAAACACTTGAAAAAAGTGTTCCTTTTAATGACTCTAATCCAGATAATAGTACACCTGTTAATTCCACTGATATTAATGATAAAACAGTTAATAATAGCAATTCAGATTCCAAAGATAAATAAAATGGTAACTTTGTTGTTCAGGCAAACTCCTGCTTGAAAGGAGGAATAAAATGGTTACAAAAGTAAGCGAAATAACAGCAGACTCAGTTATTAATTATATGAGGTATGATACAAGTGATATATCAGCTCAGGATAAAACGGATATAGGCAATTATATTGCTATAGCAAAAACGTTTATATCTGATTATACAGGGGTGGCAGAAGTTAATCTTGATAATTATAAAAGTTTTATAATTGTTGTTTATATACTATGCCAAGACATGTATACAAATAAAACATTGTATGTTGAAAAAACAAATCTAAATAAAGTTGTTACAACAATTTTAGATTTACATTCGGTAAATTTACTATGAATGCTGGAGATTACGATAAAAGAATCGTCATATATAAAAAAAATGCTGGGAAAGATGCTGATGGATTTCCAAAAATTAATGAAAATGAAGTTATTTTAAGTCCATATGCAAAAATAAAGACTACAAAAGGCTTCACTTTAATTGTGAATAACAGTGATTTTGAAAAGGCGTATACAAATTTTACAATTCGGTATCCAAAAGAGGAGAAGGCGAAAGATATTCTTCTAAATTATAGAGAAATGATTATTTCTTATAAAGGTAAAAATTACGATATTGAATATGCAAATAATGTTGATGAGTCTAACGTTGAAATAGAGATGCAGGCAAGGGCAGTTACTAAATAATGGCTAACTTTGGATTTGAATCTAATATTGAATTGATAGAAAATTTTTCTAAAATGGCTGAAAATGAAGGTAATATGTTTGCTGAAATGACAAGAGCTGGAGCAGAAGTAGTTTATAAACAAGCTTTATCAAATATGAAAAGAGTATTTAAATCTACTGATAGACTAGAAAAAAATCTAAAAATCACAAAAACATATAAATCATCCTCAGACGATAGTGTTAATACCAAAGTCGGTATCTATGGATATTTGGAAGGAACAGAAGGAAAAAAGATATCATATTTTAAAAAAACAAGCACTTCTAAAAAAAATAGTAACAAAACGATAGGAGGAAAGCATTATTCCTATAATAATGGAATACCCGCTCCTCTTGTTGCACTTGCTAGAGAATTTGGAAGTAGTGCAGGCGAAGCTAAAAAACCATTTTTAAGACCCGCATTTAGGCAAACGAAAGCGATCGAAGATGCAATGTTGTCAGCACAAAATAAGTATATAAAAGGTGATTAAGATGAATAGTGAAATTGAAGAAATTTTTGGTAATATCCAGTACGATAATAAACCTTTAGAGTATGCGTATTTGATTTATAGAGGAAAAAATACAACTTATGTTACTTATCAAAGTACAGGCGATAGAAATACTTTATCAGCTGATGATGAAGTTATTGCAGGTATTATTTATTATGATATTGATATTTATTCTGATAAAAATTTTTTAGAATTAATAAAAAAAATAAAGCAGGAAATGAAAAAAAACGGTTACGTTTATCTTGAAAGTAGTCCTGATATGTATGAAAAAGATACAGGATTATTTCATAAAACATTAGAATTTGCTAAAGAAAAGGAGGAAATATAATGGCTAGAATTGGTCTTAAGAGATTCAGATATGCTGAATTAGATAATGATACAGAAAAATATGGTGAAGTAAAAAGTTTAGGTAAGGCTATAGATTGTAAAGTCAGTCTTGAACTAAATAATGCCGAATTATATGCAGATGACACTCTTGCTGAGAGTGATTACTCTTTAAAAAAGGGTACTATTAGTCTAACAACTGACGAGGACGATGATACAGTATTTTCAGAAATATTAGGTCATCAGATTTCAACAGTACCAGAAACAGCAGGCGAAATAGTTAGAAAAGATACTGATGTTGCACCATATTTTGGTGTTGGAAGAATTTTAACAAAAGTAGTCAATAGTGTTTATAAGTATAAAGTTGAATTTTTATCTAAAGTAAAATTTAAAGATGCTATGCCTGATGAGAAAACAAAAGGTGAAAACATCGAGTATACAACTACTTCAATTGAAGGTAGTGTTTTGAAATTGAAAGATGGAACTTGGTCTAAAAGTAAGACTTTTACGGATTATGCACAAGCAGAAGCTTATTTAGATTCGTTATTTGTTCATAATGAGGGTTAAATATGAAAGTTAAAGTTGTAGAAAAAGTTGGTTTTACAGATAAATATACCAAGGAATTTCATAAATACGGCAAAATTTTAGAAAATATCACTGATGAAAGATATGCTGAAATTAAGCAGTGGGTAGAAAAAGTAGAAAATAAAACTATTGAAACACCTGAAAATTCAAAAAAAGAAGAAAAAGATAACAAAAAGAGGGTGGATTGATTATTCAGTCCATCCTCTTTTTTTAATATTTAGGAGGAAATATGAAAGATTATACATTTGAAATTACGATCGAAGAAAAAAAATACCCTTTAGTTTTCAATTTAAATGTCATGGAGGTAATTCAAGAAGAATATGGAAGTGTTTCAGAATGGGGTGAATTAACTGATAATTCAAATGGTAAAGAACCTAATGCAAAAGCACTTATATTTGGATTAACTGCAATGATGAACGAAGGTTTAGAAATTGAAAATGATTCTTTAGAAGAAAAAAGGTCTTTACTTACTAAAAAACAAGTTGGTCGATTAGTTACAAAAGCAGGACTTCAAAATACTGCATCTAAATTAAATCAAGCTGTGACTGAAAGTATAAAAGATGATGAATTAAAAAACTTATAATCCACGAGGATGACGATAAAAAAATCGATTTCTCGTGGATTTTATATATAGGTCATACCTTATTAGGTTTTTCTCAAAAGGAAATTGGAAGGATGACTTATAGAAAATTTAAAAAACAGTTTAATCATTATAAAAATGATTATGATTTTAAATTGAAAAAAGTTAGTTATGAGAAGTTAGGACAACTGCAGATGGAATCAGAAGAATGGCTTTCGTAATAAAAAGGAGGTGAAAAAATGGCAACAACTTTTGGAGGAACAGTTAAATTAACAGGTGAAAGTGATTATATAAGAGCTTTAAAAACTATTACCAGTAATTTGACTGTTTTAAATAGTGAACTTAAGCTTGTATCAGCTCAGTATGGTGAAAATGATAAAACTGCTCAATCATATAAAGAACAAAATGAGGTTTTAAATAAACAGGTTGAAGAACAAACAAATAAAGTTAATATTTATAAAAAAATACTAGCAGATTTACAAACTCAGCAATCAAAAAATAGAGAAGAACATGGTAAGTTATCAATATCTTTAGAAGATGAAAATCAAAAATTAGAGCAACTAAAAAATACTACTTCCAGTACTTCAAAAGAAATTCAAGACCAACAAAAAGTAGTAAGCAGTTTAGAAAGTGCTTTAGTTAAGAATGGTAATGAATATACTTCTGCATCATTAAAATCTAATAAATATCAAACTGAGATAAATAAAGCAAATACGGAAATTGCTAATTTATCTACACAAATTGATTCTAATAATAAGGCTATGAATGATGCTGGAAAAACAACAGATGATACTTCAAGTGCTTTGAAAGATTATACAAGTGAAACTTCAAATGCTAGTACAGGAACACTAAAATTAGGAGATTTAATTAAAGCAAATTTAATAAGTGAAGCAATAATAGGTGGAGTAAAAGCTTTAGGTAGTGCTTTTAAACAAATGGGTAGTGCTGTAGTTGAAATTGGAAATCAAGCTGTTCAAAGTTATGCTGATTATGAACAACTTGCAGGTGGTGTGGAAACTTTATTTAAAGGAAGTTCTAGTATTGTTGAGAACTATGCAAATAATGCATATAAAACAGCTGGTCTTTCTGCAAATGAATATATGTCAACAGTAACATCATTTTCCGCTAGCTTATTACAAAGTTTAAATGGTGATACTGAGAAATCAGCTAAAGTTGCTGATATGGCAATAACAGACATGTCTGACAATGCTAATAAAATGGGTACTGATATGGCTTCTATTCAAACCGCATATCAAGGATTTGCTAAGCAAAATTATACTATGTTAGATAATTTAAAACTTGGTTATGGTGGTACAAAAGAAGAAATGCAAAGGTTATTAGATGATGCATCAAAATTAAGTGGTACTAAATACGATATAAGCAATTTAAATGATGTATACTCTGCGATTCATGTTGTTCAAACTGAATTAGGAGTAACTGGAACTACCGCTAAGGAAGCTAGTGTAACAATTACTGGTTCAGTATCTGCTATGAAATCCTCATGGACAAATTTATTAGCAGGTTTAGCTAACGGAGATGCTGATTTAAGCAGTCTAATCAATAACGTAGTTGATAGTGCTTTAACTGTTGCAGATAACATTCTGCCTGTAGTTGAACAGGTGGCAAGTAGTATTTTAGATGTACTTCCAAGTCTATTGGATAATATAATATCTCATTTACCAGAGTTTTTACAAACTGGTAGTAGTATATTAACATCAATCATTACAGGTTTACAAAGTAATATGTCATCAATAATGACTGCGGTAATGCAAATAATGAATATGCTTATAAAAACTTTGATTCAAAATCTACCACAAATTATTGATATGGGTATTCAAATGCTTGTTTCTTTGGTACAAGGAATAGCAACATCGTTACCACAATTAATACCAACAATAATAGATGCAGTTTTGTTAATTATAGAAACATTACTTGATAATATCGATCTAATTATAGATGCAGGTATTAGTATATTATTAGGTTTGGTAGATGGTATTGTACAAGCTTTACCTAAACTAATTGATAAGATACCTGAAATTATTGATAAGTTAATACTAGCACTTACAAACAATTTACCAAAGTTAATAGAAGCAGGAATTCAGATTACCATCGCCTTAACGGGGGGGTTAATTAAAGCAATACCTCAATTATTATCAAAATTACCAGAAATTATAACATCCATTGTAACTGGTTTGCTTAGTGGACTAGGTTCTATTCAAGATGTTGGTAAAAATATGATTCAAGGATTATGGAATGGAATAAGTAATGCTAAAGATTGGATATTAAATAAAATAAGTGGTTTTAGCAAAGATGTTTTAAACAGTATAAAATCATTTTTTGGTATACACTCACCATCAACAGTATTCAAGGATGAAATTGGTAAAAATTTAGCACTTGGTCTTGGTGAAGGATTTACAAGTGAGATGAGTAATGTTAATAAGGAAATTCAAAAATCTTTACCAACTGATTTTGATTTAGATGTTAATACTGCTATAAATAGTGATTATATTACAAATCAAAGCAGTATTAGTGAATATAGTAATTTAATTAATGCTTTCAAGGAGGCATTAAAAGAAGTAAGTATTGTGCTTGATGATGATAAAGTTGGTGATTTTGTTATAGATAAAGTGGAAAAGGTGGTGTTTAACTAATGAGTAGTATTAATTGGAAAAATATAAATAGTGATACTATACAGGGGTTAATCATCACTGATTTACCACCAATTACTAAAGCTAAACGCAGAACTAGTTCGACTGTAATAGATGGTCGTGATGGCGATATAATTGATTATTTAGGGTATGAACCTTATGTCAAGCCACTTACTATAGGTCTAAAGCCTGATGCAGATATTGATAAAGTAATTTCATATTTTAATGGTGAAGGTGATTTAGTAATGTCTAATGAGCCTAATAAAGTTTATAAAGCTCAAATTATTGATAAAATAGATTATGATAGATTACTAAGATTTAGAAAAGCAATTGTTAATTTTTATGTTCAACCATACAAATTTCTTTATAATGAATCAAAAATAGATTTAATAATTAATGCTGAAACATCTCTAGTTGTTCCCAATGTGGGTTTAGAGAAATCTAAGCCAATTATTACACTTTACGGCGAAGGGGTAATTGAACTGCAAATAAATAATATTGCAGTATTTGAAGTTAATATTGATGATGAATATATAACAATCGATTGTTTAGAAGAAGATGCTTATAAAGATAGTATTAATAATTTGAAAAATCGTAAAATGATTGGTGATTTTCCAATATATCTAGAACTCGGAAATAATACCATATCATGGTCTGGAAATCTTACAAGAATTATTATAGAACCAAAAAGTAGGTGGATATAGTGATTAGTGTATATGAATCTAAAGAAAAAATATTTGATAATAATGGTATAAAAATACTAAAACCGCGGAAAGCAACACTTCGCAAAGAAGATAATGGCGATTATTATGTAACTTTGAAAGATGATATTTCAAATTTAGAATATTACCAAGCAGGAATGATAATTAGAGCATTAACTCCGTGGGGCAAACAAGCATTTAGATTGACTAATCCTGCTATTAAGAATAGCAGTGTTACTGTCAAGGCAAAACACGTCTATTATGATTCTGAGAATTATGTCATTAAAGATAGTTATGTAGTTGATAAAAACTGTAATGATGCTTTAGACCATTTGAATATAGGGTGTGATAGAACAACACCATTTAATACTATATCTGATATTTTAACAATTAATACTTACAGATGCCAAAGAACCACATTTAAAGATGCAATTGATGTTGTTCTTGAACGATGGGGTGGACACCTAGTAAGAGATAATTTTAATATAGAAATAAGAAATAGCATTGGAGAAGATAGAGGAGTAGTTTTATCATATCAAAAAAACATAATAGGAATAGATATACCTGAAATTTGGGATGATGTAGTAACCAAAATATTACCAACAGGTAAAGATGGAATCATGTTGGAAGAAACATATCTAGAAATCGAAGAAGATTTATATGATATACCGTACACAAAACCTATTTCTTTCGACCAGGCTCATATTTTAGAAGATGATTATAAAGATGAAGATGGAAATCTTGATGAGCAGACATATAAGTCTGCTCTTTTATATGATTTGAGACAGCAAGCACTTAATTATTTAGCAGAAAATAAATTCCCTAAAGTAAATTATAGTGTGTCAGCATATTTAAATAAAATTACTGATATTGGTGATGTGATTTATGTTAAGCATCCTAGATGTAAAGTTAATTTAACCACAAATGTAATTGCTTTAGAATATGATTTAATTTCACAGTCATATATAAAAATTGAATTTGGGAATTTCAAAAAGAAGTTAAATAGTTTAGTGGATACAGTATCATCAAAAATAAAAAAAGATATAAAACAGGATACTAATGAAGTTGTGGCGAAATTAACTGAGGAACTTAATAATGCGACTGCCAAAATTAGAAATTCTATGAGTGAATCTAATGTTATTTATGATGGAGATAAGATTTTGATAGTTAACAGTTTACCTAAAGAAACAGCCACTAAAGCAATTTTAATAAATGGTGGTGGAATTGCGTTTAGTCAAAATGGTATAAATGGTGCATTTAATTCTGTTTGGGGTATTGATGGAACTTTTGACTTGCAACAAATGAATGTAATAAATTTAATTGCAGACATGATTAAAGGTGGAACATTAAAATTAGGTTCTAACCTTAACGAGAATGGTGTAATTGAAGTATACAGTTCTAATAATAAGCTTGCTTGTTTAGTTAATTCGGATGGCTTAACAGTTTATAAGGATAATGGAGAATATGTAAAAATAAATCCAACAGTAGGTTTTGCTGGATATGATAAAGATGGCAATAAGATATATTGGGCTGATGGTGACGAATTTCATATGAAAAAATCTGTAGTTGAAGAGGAAATAACACTTTCATACAAATTGAAATTTGTACCAATTCAAACTTTACAAAACAATGGTATTGCATTAGTACCAGTAGCAGGTGGTGAATAATATGGCAAATATTTATTTAGGACAGTTTAATGGTGCTAGTACATCTTATGGTAATTATAATGGTTATTTTCAATACGATGATGCTACTAGAAATGGAACTACAATAACATTAACAAACTGCAAATTGTATTTTGAAAGAATTGGTTCTGGTTATACAACAAATAGGATTGCAACAACAGGTAATATAGCTGGGAAAGTCAGCTGGGACAACATAACACTAAATAGTTCTGGTTCTCAATCACCTGCATCAATGACACATGATATAGGTAAAGTAGAGATTACCGACGTTCCTTTTACAACTGATAAAATAAGTTTAAAGGTACAAGCAAAAGGAACAGGCGGTAGTACAAGCTGGGGTAACACATCAGGAACAGTACAATTAGATTACAATGGGACAATAAGTGTTCCAGTTATAAATATAAGTGCAGTAACTGCTACAAATACCAATATTGGTGGTGAAACAAATATAACTATTACAAGGTATAATTCAAATTTTACTCATAAATTGTATTACAAATTTGATGGACAATCTGATTATAGTTTAATTGCGGAAGGAATTACAACAAGTTATAAATGGGTAGTACCTGAAAGTGTTTATTCATTGATTCCAAATTCAAATACGATCGGATGTACAATCAAATGCGAAACTTATAGTGGTACGACATCTATGGGTGATTCAACTACTAACTTTACAGCAACAGTAACTGAGTCCAATCCTATATTTGATAATGATAAAGTAACTTATAAGGATGGAAATAATTCCTCAGTTGCAATTACTAATAATAATCAGTTAATTGTAAGAAATATATCAGAACTTAACGTAATAATTTCTGTAGCAACTCCTAAAAATTATGCAACGATAACAGGATATGAACTTGTCTTTAATGGAAACACACAAGTAGTTCAAGCAGGTACGAAAAATATAGGGACTGTTAATTTGTCTCAAGATGCCAACCTAATAGTTAGAGCGGTTGATAGTCGTGGTAATAAGACAGAGTTAACAAAAACTGTCACTATATCAGATTGGATTCTACCACAAGCTCAAATTACAGCCAAGAGAATAAATAATTTTGAAGATAACACCGACTTGAAAGTTAATGTAACTATTTCGTCTGTTCAAGGGATAAATGCTATAGAATCTATAAAATATAGATATAAAAAGACAACAGATACGATATATTCAAATTACTTTCAGTTGCAAAACAATATAAATTCGGAAGTAATCATTGATAAGTTATATGCTTGGAATTTTCAAATGGAGATAAAAGATAAATTTGGTATCACTACCTACAATTTTATTGTTCAAAAAGGAGTTCCAATAATGTTTATTGATATTGATATGTTATCAGTCGGTATTGGTAAGTTTCCAGTAAACTTAAACTCTTTAGATTTAGATATTTTAAATGGGCAATCTATTGAAAATAATAAAAAAATAGCAACTGAGGAATTTGTGAATAACAAAAAATTAGAAATTGAAGAATATGTAGAATATGTAGATAATAAATTTATATATTCTACAACAGAACAAGTAGTTGGAAAATGGACAGATGGGAAACTAGTTTATAGAAAAGTTGTATTTTTTAATGCACCACCATCAGCAAAAACTTGGTCTGCTGTTAACACATCCACTGCTAATATTTCAACAATTATTAGACAAGATATATCAATATTAAATAATGCTTCACCAGCGACACAACTGGATATGCCATGGTATTTTGGTACAGAAGAGGTTGCAATGGGCGGTTTGAAAATATCTGGTATTATTGATATATATGTAACATCACAATATGTTAATAGACCTTGTAAAATTATAATGGAATATACAAAAACAACTAATTAATAGAAAGAATTGAAGAGGGAATTTATGTGAATAAAGATGATTATATAAAATTAGAAGAGATTAATCAAAGAAGCAAATCCAATACTAAACGATTGGATGAACACGATAGTAAAATAGATAAACTGGAGAATGTTTATATCGCTTTAACGAAAATGGATGGAAGAGTTGAAAGAGTTGAGGGCGATGTAGGCGAAATAAAAGATAATATAAAAATCATTAGTGATAAGACGAATGAACCAAATAAATTAAAGGCATTGAAGTGGGAAAAGTTGATAGATTACCTATTTTACGCAATTCTTGCTTTTTGTCTTTGGAAATTAGGAATAAAATAGAGGTAGGTTATGAGTATGAAATGTAATGTTTTAAAAAGTGGTTATTGTGAAATAACACAAGGTTTTGGTGGTGGCAATAATCATCGTGGACTTGATTTAGTAGACAAAGGTTATACAATTGGCGATATAGTATCATATGACAATGGGACTGTTGTTATGGTTACTAATGGTTATAAAAACGGGCAAGGCGAAGGTGCAAATTGGGCTTATGGCAATTTTGTAAAAATACTTCACGATAATGGAACAGTTTGTTTATACGCTCACATGGAATATACAGTTGTTAAATATAATCAACGAGTTTCAAAAGGACAAGTTATTGGAAGAATGGGAAATAGTGGGAATTCGTTTGGTGGACATTTGCATTGGGAATTTTGGTCAAGTAATAATTACAATTCAAATATTGATCCAATGCCTTATTTAGAGCCTAAACCAATTATTACTGTGCCAAACCCGGTAGCAGAAAACAAAGATATAGAACAAGTAAAAGTAATATGTGGCGATAATACATTGCGAGTTAGAACAACTGCTAGTATTAATGGAATATTTATTGGTTTTGCTAAACCAGGATTATATAATATTGTGTCTATTGCTACTGCTGATGGTTTTACTTGGTATCAAGTAGAAGATAACAAATGGTTTGCAAATGCAGAAGGCTGTACTGAATTTATATCAAAATACGAAGCACCAGTAGTTGAAGAACCAGTAGTAAGTGAGCCTGTCGAAAATGGACCAGAAGCACCACAAGAAACAACTAATGATAGCGAACAAGCAAATACACTACCTACTACTGAAATGACTGAAAACAGCCCTGTAAAAGAAGAAAAAAGCACTAATACATTAATAAGTATTGTGCTTTTTATTTTAAAGACACTCGCAAAAATAATGAAAGGAGGTAAATAGTATGGATATTATGGAAATAATAACTCTAGCAACCGCTTTAGTTACATTTATTTTAGGTATTGTAATTAAACACTATACTAAAATTGAAAATAAGAAGATACCAATCCAACAGTTATCAGTATCAGTATTAAGTTCAATACTATGTTCAATTGCTATCTACTTTAAAGTATTGGATACTACTTACTATGTAGCAGTACTAACTTGTTTTAGTACAGTATTTGCTACCCAAGGTATTTATGATACAATTCGATCAGCTATAGATACCGCAATTAAACTAACAAAAAAATAAATATATAATGTAAAAGCACTAGGTATATCCTAGTGCTTTTTTTGTTGAATAAAATAATTAATATTAGTTAACTTTCCAAGAATTACCACAGTTTTGACATACATACATTTTCACTTGTTTATTTACTATCTTTTTATTTCTTGGAACAAATAAGAAAAATAGTAGTCTTGGTATAGTTAAAAATATCCATAAAAATAGTTCTAACCACCAACCTATAAATAACCAATATAATATACTATGGTGTTTCCTTTTTAAATGAGATTCGTTAACTATTTGAATATTGACATTTTGACTATTACATTTTTGGCAAATCATAAATCTAACTCCTATCTAAATATAGTTCTATACAAGCAACTAATTAAATTATATAACAAAAATAAATACTATACAAATATAAATTAAAAAAAGGATACAAACTATCTATCTATTATTATATTAATAGGAGGTGATAGAATGTATCCTTTTGAATTGCTATCAGATGAAGAAGTTATGAGTATTATGTTAACTATTACTATTAGATAAATATAAAATGTAAAAGCACTAAGATTATATTTTTAGTGCTTTTTTATTGAAAATCAAAAAATGAGAAAAAAATATGATATAATTCTATTATTAAAAAACGAATGACTTAGTGAGGTGTTATAAATATGAAATGGAAAATAGGAAATATTAAAGTAAATAATCAAATAGTGTTAGCTCCAATGGCTGGTGTATCTAATCCTGCATATATGAAAATATGTGAGGAAAACGGTGTTGGATATGCTGTAACCGAATTAATAAGCTCCGAAGCAATAGTTAGAGGAAATAAAAAAACTCTTGAGATGCTTAACGGAATAAATAATTTGCATATTCCTATTGCTGTTCAAATATTTGGCTCTAATATTAATTCAATGGTTGAAGCGTCTAAGATTCTAACTAACTTATACCAAAATGTATTGATTGATATCAATATGGGGTGCCCTGTACCCAAAGTAGCAGTTCGTGCTCAAGCAGGTAGTGCTTTATTAAAAAATCCAGAAAAGGTTAGAAAAATTGTACAGGAAGTAGTAAAAGCAGTTCCTGTACCTGTAACTGTTAAAATAAGAAGTGGTTGGGATGAAAAAAGTATAAATGCAGTTGAAATTGCAAAAATAGTAGAAGAGGCTGGGGCTTCTGCAATTACTGTACATCCTAGAACTAGAGCTCAAGGTTATAGTGGCAAAGCTAATTGGAATGTCATAAAACAGGTGAAAGAGGCTGTTTCAATTCCTGTAATAGGTAATGGCGACATAAAATCATGTTATGACGCTAAGAGGATGATTGAAGAAACTGGCTGTGATGCTGTTATGATAGGTAGAGGAGTACTTGGAAATCCTTGGCTTATAAGGGAATGTGTTGATTACTTAGAAAATGAAATTGTCCCAAAGAAAATAACAGTAGAAGAAAAAATTAATATGGTAAAACATCATATTGAATTACTTAAAAAAACAAAATGTGACAAACTTGCTTTACTTGAAATAAGAAGTCATGCTACATGGTATCTAAAAGGTATAAATAATAGTAGTAATTTACGAAGTGAAATTTGTCATGCGACAAGCATAGACAGCTTAATTCAAATGTTAGATACATTTTTGGAGGAAAAAAAATATGAATGCTAATTTTTTTAGAAGATTCTTAGCATACTTTATTGATATGATTATTTTAGGAATAGTTATTTCATTTTCACTAATGCTTTTTAGCAATAAAAATAGTGATAATTTAATAACATTAAATAATGAGGTTAGGGAGATTAATGAGCAATTATTAGAAAAAGAAATAACTTCTGAAAATTATATTTATAGATATGCTGAACTTAATTATCAAATAGACAAAATGGAAGTAATAGATAATATATTAAATAGTTTATATATAATATTGCTATTTGTTTATGTCCCTTTTCTTTTGAAAGGGCAAACTTTAGGTATGAAATTAATTAAAATTAAAATAGTAAAAGATAATGGGTTAGAGGCGAATCTTAATGATTTTTTAATCAGAAGCATTTTAATATACTCACTAGGACACTTATTTATTACTTTAGCAGTAATATATATTTTACCTAGTTTTATATATTTTACAATATCGTCAAGTTTACTATTTTTAGAATTTTTACTAGTATTTATAAGTGTTTTTATGATATTATATAGGCATGACCGAAAAGGTATGCATGATATTTTAACAAGGACAAAAGTTATAAAAATATAGAGGTGAGAAAATGAGAGAATTTACAGAACAGGAATTAGTTAGAAGAGAAAAAGCTTCTGCAATAAGAGAATTAGGAATGGATCCATATGGACAAAGATTTGATAGAACACATAAATCTGAAGAGTTAAAGAGAATATATGGTGAAAAAACTAATGAAGAATTAGAAGAAATGAATGTAGCAGTAAAAGTAGCTGGTCGTATCATGACAAAGCGTGGTAAAGGAAAAGCTGGTTTTATGCATATTCAAGATAAAGAAGGTCAAATTCAAATATATGTGAAAATTGATAATGTCGGTGAAGAAAATTATGAATTATTTAATAAAGCGGATTTAGGAGATATAGTTGGAATAGAAGGGACTGTATTTATTACTCATACTGGAGAATTATCAGTAAGAGCAAATAAATATGTTCATTTAGTTAAAGCTTTAAGACCACTTCCAGAAAAGTTTCATGGGCTAACTGATATTGAAGAGAGATATCGTCGTCGTTATGTTGATTTAATTATGAATGAAGATTCTAAAAAAATCGCTTTAACAAGACCAAAAATCATTCGTACTATTCAAAATTATATGGATGCACAAGGATTTATAGAAGTTGAAACGCCAATTCTTCAACCAGTACTTACTGGCGCAAGTGCAAGACCATTTGTTACTCATCATAATGCTTTAGATATGCCATTCTACTTAAGAATAGCATTAGAATTGCCATTAAAAAGACTTTTAGTTGGTGGACTAGAAGCTGTATATGAAATAGGTAGAGTATTTAGAAATGAAGGAGTTGACCCACGTCACAATCCTGAGTTTACATTAATGGAAGCTTATTTAGCATATTCTGATTTAGAGGGCATGATGGTTTTAACAGAAGGTATGTTCCAAAAAATTGCTACTGATGTATGTGGAACACTTGAAATAGAATGGAATAATAAGACTATTAATTTAGCTGGGCCATGGAGAAGACTTCATATGGTAGATGCCATTAAAGAGGCTTGTGGTGTTGACTTTTGGAAAGAAATGTCTTTAGATGAAGCAAAAGCATTAGCTAAAGAACATCATATAGATGTTGAAGCACATTTCACAATTGGACACATTATTAATGCTTTCTTTGAAACTTATGTAGAAGAAACATTAATTCAACCTACATTCTTGTATGGACATCCAGTTGATATATCTCCACTTACTAAGAAAAATCCTGAAGATCCTAGATTTGTTGATCGTTTTGAGTTATTTATAGATGGTAAAGAATTTGCAAATGCATATACTGAACTTAATGATCCAATTGATCAATTTGAAAGATTCGAAGAACAATTAAAAGAACGTGATCTTGGTAACGAAGAAGCAAATGATATGGATATGGACTTCATTGAAGCTCTTGAATATGGTATGCCACCTGCAGGTGGTGTAGGGTACGGTATAGACCGTATATGCATGCTTATGACAGGTAGTGCATCAATTAGGGATGTATTAATATTCCCACACATGAAAAGCAAAAATTAGGAGGAATTTATGAAAGTATTATCAGTTAATGCCGGTAGTTCATCATTGAAATTTCAAATGTATGAAATGCCAGAAGAAAAAGTTTTAATATCAGGAGTATTTGAAAGAATAGGAATAGATGGAAGTTTTTATACCATAAAAATAAATGGAGAAAAAATAAAAAAAGAAACTGTTCTTCCAACTCATAAAGAAGCAGTTCAAACTTTGATAAATGAATTACTTGAAAATAAAGTGATTGCGGATTTAGATGAGATAAAAGGTGTTGGACATCGTCTAGTACACGGTGGTGATAAGTATTCATCTTCTGTTATTATTGACGAAGATGTTATGGCTGCCGTTAAAGATTTAATTCCACTTGCTCCTTTACATAATCCAGCCAATATAACAGGTGTAGAAGCTTTTATTGGAGCTGTTCCAAATGCCAAACAAGTTGGCTGTTTTGATACAGCATTTCATCAAACAATGGATGAAACTTCATACTTATATGCTGTTCCATATGAATGGTATACTAAGTTTGGCGTTAGAAGATATGGTTTTCATGGAATGAGCCACAAATATGTTAGTGGTAGAGTAAGTGAAATTATAGGAAAAAAAGATATTAAAGTTATTACTTGCCATATCGGTAATGGTGGTTCTTTGGCTGCTGTTAAGAATGGTGAGTGTATTGATACATCTATGGGATTTACTCCTAATGCTGGTTTAGTTATGGGTTCTCGTAGTGGTGATATTGACGCAACTTTTATTCCATATGTAATGGATAAAACTGGTATGTCACTTTCAGAGGTTATAAACGAGCTAAATAAAAATAGTGGATACCTTGGTGTAAGTGGTGTAAGTAGCGATAGTAGAGATATTGAAGATGGTGTAAATGCTGGTAATGAAAGATGCATTTTAGCACAAAAGTTATACATAAAAAGAATAATTGATTATATAGCAAAATATTATGTAGAATTAGACGGCGCCGATGCAATAGTATTTACAGCTGGTGTAGGTGAAAATTCAATCAACACAAGAAAACAAATATTAGATGGTTTAAAAGTATTAGGTATAAAAGTTGATGATGAAGCAAATAATGTAAGAGGGAAAGAAACTTTAATTAGTTCTAATGATTCAAACGTTGCTGTTTATGTCATTCCAACTGATGAAGAGGTAATGATAGCTAGAGATACATATAATTTTATAAAATAGGAAGTAGTCGATAAAGATGAATAATAAGTATTATAAGATATATCGTAAAATAAAAAAGTATAATACGATAGTAATTGCTAGACACGTTGGTGCAGACCCTGATGCTTTAGGAAGTCAATTAGCACTTAGAGATGCTATAAAGTATAAGTTTCCTAGGAAGCAAGTTTATGCTATAGGAGCACCAGCTTCTACATTTAAATATTTAGGTACACTGGATAAGTTTACCGAAGATATGTATGAGAAAAGTCTACTTATTGTTCTTGACACTCCTGATGCAAAAAGAGTAGATGGGGCTATGGCAGAACAATTCAAGGATTCAATAAAGATTGATCATCATCCATTTGTAGAAGAATTTTGCAAACTTGAATGGATAGATGATACTGCAAGTAGTGCGTCACAATTAGTGTTAGAGCTAATTAATAAAACGCCACTTAAACTAACCAAAGAAGTTGCAGAGAAAATATTTATAGGAATAGTAGCGGATACAAACAGATTTTTATTTAAATATACTACTCCTAAAACTTTTAAGTTAGTATCCAATATGATTAAAGAAACTAACTTAGATTTTACAGAATTATATGAAAGTCTTTATTTAAGACCAGTAAAAGAAATTAGATTTCAAGGATATATAGCTGATAATATGATAGTAACTGAACATGGTTTTGGTTATATGAAAATTAGTAATGAAGAATTGAAGAAATACAATGTTGATGCAGCAACTGCTGGAAACATGGTAAATAATTTTAATTATATTAATGAAGTATATGCTTGGGCTATATTTTCTGAAGATTCTGCAAATGATGTTATAAGAGGTTCAATTAGATCAAGAGGACCAATTATTAATGAAGTTGCTTCACATTTTGGTGGTGGCGGACACATATTTGCAAGTGGTGTTCGTTTGAAATCTGATGAGGATACAGACAGCTTAATTGCGGAACTTGATGCTGTATGCTTAGCTTATGAGAAAGAGAAATAGGTAACCTATTTCTTTTTTATATAAATAATTCTTGTTTCTTTTTAATAGTATTTAGTGTATAATTTAAATAGGAGGATAGTTATGAAAAACAAAGTTATTAATGAAAAAAAGAATGGCAATATTATTATAAATAGTTTTATTACAATAGTTTTAGCCTTTATTATATATTTCTTCTTTTTACCAGCACTTAACATAAGTAGTATTGGTTTTTGGATATATGTAGTTATTATTATTGGTATTTTTACACTTCTTAGTTTAATAAACAATCTTGATTCAAAGGGAAGATTAATTGGTAATGTTAAATTGGTATCTGCTGGTGGCATGATAATAATGTTTATATTTGCTGCTATAATGATAGTTAATTTTATATTATCACCGCTTTTTTCTTCTAAGAAATATTCAGAAAGAATTAGTGTAAATGAAGAAGGTGACTTTCTAAAAGATATAGAATTAGTTGACTTTAGTAAGCTACCACTTCTTGATAAAGATTCAAGTCAAAAACTAGGTGATAGAGTAATGGGACAAATGCCTGAACTTGTTTCACAGTTTTATGTATCAAATCTTTATACTCAAATAAATTACAATGATGAAATAATCAGAGTAACTCCACTTGAATATAATGGCTTTTTTAAATATTTAGCCAACTATAAGGATGGAATTAAAGGTTACATAACAGTTAATTCTGTGAATGGTGAATCAAAACTTACTAAGATAGATAAAGGTATGAAATATATGCCTTCTGCTATTCTTATGCAAAATCTAAATAGAAAATTAAGATTTAGTTATCCAACTAAAATATTTGGTGAAAAATCATTCGAGCTTGATAATGAAGGTAATCCATATTGGATAGTACCAACTATTAAATATGCTGGTGTAGAGCTTCGAAAAGAGATTGAAGGAGTTATAATATTAGATCCAATTACTGGAGATTCTAAATTCTATGATGTAAAAGATGTTCCAACATGGGTTGATCATGTTTATAGTGCATCATTAATTATTGAACAGTTAGATAATTGGGGACAATATAAAGATGGATTCTTAAATAGTATGTTCGGTCAAAAGAATGTTACTATGACAACTGATGGTTATAATTATTTAGTAATGAATGATGATGTTTATTTATATACTGGTATTACATCAGTAGCTAGTGATGAATCAAATTTAGGGTTTGTGTTAACGAATATGCGTACAAAAGAAACGAATTTTTATCCAGTGCCAGGTGCTGAAGAATATAGTGCCATGGCTAGTGCGGAAGGTCAAGTTCAACAAATGGATTATACAGCTTCATTCCCATTGCTAATTAATTTAAATGGTAAAGCTACATATTTAATGTCATTAAAAGATAATGCAGGTCTTGTTAAAATGTATGCTTTTGTTGATGTAGCTGACTATCAAAAAGTTGTTGTAACTGATGCTGCAAGTGGAATTGAAAATGCTGCTCAAAAATATTTAGGTGAATCAGCTATAGAGGTTGATGAGGATGCACTTACTACTAAAGAAATAACTGTAAGTAATGTAGCTACTGCTACAATAAATGGATATACATACTATTATATAACAGACACAGATAATAAAAAATATATGGTATCAATATCTGTAAATAAAGAATTATTGCCATTTGTGGCAAAAGATTCCAAAGTGACAATTTCTTATCAAAATACTGATTCTGATGTTATTAATTTAACGAAGATAAAATAAAAAAGACTTAGGTCTTTTTTTTGTACATATTTTCTTCAACAATACTACCTAAGTATGATCCGATAACTGCACCTAAACAAAAAGCTACAATTTTATAAGGGTTATTATCTATATTAACAAGAACCATACTAGCACTTAGTATCCAAATTAATGATATAAGACCATTTAGTACCGCACCAACAATCTTTCTATTTTTTGCTATAACAATTATTCTAACTGTGCCAAGCATATTTTCTATTACTTTATTAATAAATATAATTATGCAACATAACATTGTATCACCATTTTATTATGTACTTGTATCTATCTTTTTAACCAAGAAAACACATATTATTAAATTATACTATTAGATCATCTATTATATAAGTTTATTATATAGCCATAATAAAATAATAGGAGGAATAATATGAACTTAATTAATAGAAAAATTAGAAATTTAAGTAGTGCCTTCACATTAACTGAATTAATAACTGTAATTATACTATTAGGCATTATCTCATTAATAGCGATACCATCTATATCAAATATATTAAAAGAATCTAAAAAAAAAGCTTTTAAGGTCTCAGCAACACAAATTTTTGAGGGAACATCTATTTATTTATATAAATATGATTATAACGATTTGCCAGGAGAAGGGTTAGAAGTAACAATTCTTGATACTCTAAAACCTAATATTTTTATTAGTGGTTATATATATATGAATCCTAGAGGTAATTATGAAATTATCAATGTCAGTGACGGTAACTATTGTGCTAATGGAGAAAAAGGAAGTTTAATAATTACTAAAGGAGCATGTGAATAGTAATTAATTACTCCTTCCATAATTTCACACACTTTAAACAAAATATAAACATATTTATGAAATATAATGTTTACAGTGGAGGTGATAAGAAAGAAGATAACGTGACACATAAAAATAAAAATAAGTAACAATATAAAAATTAAAATAAAATAATACACTCTAATAAACTAATAAAATGAGGTGATAGATTAATAAATAAAAAAATGATATACTACTAATGAGGTGTTATAATGTACAAAATTTGTTTAGTAGAAGATGAAATAAATTTAAATAACCTTATCAAGAATTATTTAGAACATGAGAATTATAAAGTAGTCCAGAAGTTTAGCGGAAATGATGCTATAAATTATGTGGGGACAGAGAATGTTGATTTATGGATTCTTGATATTATGCTTGGTGATGATATAAGTGGTTATGATGTAATAAAAAAAATAAGAGAGAAATCTCCTTTAGTTCCTGTAATATTTACATCAGCACGTGATCAAGATTTAGATAAAATAATTGGTTTAGAGCTTGGTAGTGATGATTATGTAACAAAACCATATTCCCCAAAGGAATTAGTCCTTAGGGTAAATAAATTAATTGGCAGGGTTTATAATAAGACTGATGAAAAAGTCTTATATGAAAATTATGAAATAGATGCTGTTAAACGCGAAGTTACTACATCTGGGAAAGAGATAAAACTTACAACATTAGAGTTTGATTTATTAATGTTATTTATCAATAATAAAAACAAATCATTTAGCAGAGAAGAAGTATTAACTAGTGTTTGGGGAGTCGATTATTTTGGAAGCGATAGGGTTGTTGATGATTTAGTTAGAAGACTAAGAAAGAAGATGCCAAATATGCGTATAAATACATTATATGGGTATGGATATCGCTTATCATGATAAAACATTTCAATCTATCTCAGCAGTTACTTTGTATAGTAATTGTGATCTTTGGGGTAATAACAGTTGCAATTGGATATTTACTTCCAAAAGTATTACTGCCAGTTTATGAAAATAATATATATACGATATTAAAACAACCACTTGAATTTATGAACGATTCTAATTTTGATGATTATGAATTCAATTCTGACATTGCTTATTTATATATAACAAATGAAGGAAAAATAATAAAATCAGCTAATTTAATTAATGTTATTAAGATATCTACTAAACAATTAATTGAAAGAGTAAATAGTGAAACGGGTAACTTCACCTATCTAGGTAATAAATATTATTATATTTCAGAAACAGATAGTTATGTTACTAAAATAGCTATTACTAATGATAACTATATAACAAAAATAAAAGAGGAAATTATAAACACCATATTTCCTATACTACTTTTCACATTATTAATAATAGTTGGACTAGTGTTATTATGGTCACAACTATTAATTAAGAAAATAGAACGACTAAAAGAGAAAATTGACAATTTAGATAATGATAATTACACAAACAGATTTAATTACTATTTCGATGATGAACTTAAGTCTTTATCTACATCAATAGATGAAATGAAGTATACCTTAAAGTTACAAGAAGAATATAAAAATCAAATGTATCAAAATATCTCACATGATTTTAAAACACCACTTACTGTTATAAAATCATATTTGGAAGGTATTGAAGATGGTATTCAAGATAAGGATGAGGGTGTTAAAATCATCTGTGAACAGGTAAATAAATTAGAATTAAAAGTACACTCCTTACTATATTTAAATAAATTAAATTATATAAAAGATTTAGACAATTATAAACACGAAACTACAGATGTTTCTCGGGTAATTATGGACTCTGTAGAAAAGTTTAAGATACAAAGGCCAGATGTTGAATGGGAAGTTACAGTCATAGACAAGAAATGTGATTTTAAGGGAACATTTGACATGTGGGAAGCTATTATTGATAATCTGTTAAACAATTTTGTGCGATATGCCGAAAAAAATATTAAAATTACTATCAAAAACAACAGAATAACCTTATATAACGATGGACCTAACATCGACCCAAATATACTAAACGATATTTTTACTCCGTATAAAAAAGGTATAAAAGGACAATTTGGTTTGGGCTTATCAATAGTAAAGAAAACTATAATGCTTTTTGGTTATGAAATAACCGTTCATAACGAAAAGAAAGGAATTAGTTTTATAATAAAATAAAAGTAACGTAAGTTACTTTTTTTATGTTATAATTATATTAAGATAAAGGAGAATATTTATGAATAGAGTTGATTTAACAAAGAGTACTTTTGAAGAAGATATTCCAAAGCCTGAGGTCACAAAAAATAAACCAGTATTATTTAATGTTATCTTAGTTATTTCTTTAGTTATACTTATATGTCTATTTGTATTTTTGTTTAGAAGATATAGGGATAGAGACGCTATGGACTTGTTTGAAAGTAAAATTAATATGACAATTAATCTTGCTCGTGAAGCAGTTAGTGATGAAAAGTATGAAGATGATTATCTATTAGTTAAGTTTCCTGACAAAAATGAAGTAATTACAAAAGATGGGATTTTAAGTTTTAATGGTAAGGAATTAGATGAATTTCCAAATGGTTATATTATTGTTTACAAAGATGATTCAATTGCTTTTAAATTAAGTGACGGAACTTACTGTGCTTCTAAATCATATGATGATGAATCATATAATCTATTCATATTTGGTAATTGTTTAAACTATGACATTAAATATAAGGAAGATTAGTTTATATGGAAACAAGTAAAGCAACTATAAATATTTATGATTACGGGAAGCATAAAAATAAAAAGCATAAAAAGAAAGTTAAGAGAATAAGAACAGTAGTTATTCCTATTTTATCCATATTATTATTAGTTATATTATTTAGTGTAATTAAGTATTCTAATAAAGATAAAATTAAAGAGATAGATAAAAAAATATCGGCTTCTCTAGAAATAATGCGTTCAACTGTAAAAAATAAAGACTTTGATGAAGATTTTTTATTAATTGTATTTCCAGATAATTCAAAAATCATATCAAATAATGGGTACATAAATAATGACATTGGTGCTTCATATAAAGAATTTCAAGCAGGATATATTATTATGTACAAAAATGGTACATATGAATTTGAACTACAAGATGATGGATATTGTGCCGTTAAGAATACTAATGATGATAAATATCAGCTATTAATATTTAAGAAATGTTCTAGTAAACAATATGATTATTTAAAAAAATAAACAATAGTTTTATAAACTATTGTTTTATTTTATCTCCTTGATATATGTCATCTAATGCCAATTTCTTATCAATTTCATTTAGTACACCAAATTTTTTAATTAGCCATTCTGGTTCAACTAAATCGCTTGCTTTTGGATCTCCAGTAATACGGTTAATCACAATTTCTGGTCTTAGATATTCAAGTTGTTTACAAACTATTTCAACATATTCTTCACGTGATAATACATGGAATTTATCTTTTTTGTATAAGTTATCTAACTCAGTATTTTTAAGTATATGAAGCATATGTATTTTTATTCCCTGTATATCTAGTTCATTCAAATATTTAACAGTTTCAAGCATCATTTCTTCAGTTTCATATGGAAGACCATTAATTATATGAACGACAACATTTATATTTCGCTTTCTTAACTTTTCCACCATATTATTAAAGCATTCAAGACTATGGCATCGATTTATCAACAACCCAGTCTTTTCATGAATTGTTTGAAGTCCTAATTCCACAGTAAGATAAGTTTTTTTACTTAGTTCTTCTAAATAATCTATACACTCGTCAGTAATAGAATCTGGACGTGTTGCAATTGATAATCCAACGACATTATCTTGTTTTAGTATAATTTCATATTTTTCTTTTAATACCTTTAGTGGTGCATATGTGTTAGTATTAGCTTGAAAGTATCCTATATATTTACTATTTGGCCATTTCTTTGACATTATTTCTTTAATATCTTCAAATTGTTTTAATAGATCATCATTTCGATTTCCAGCATAATCACCACTACCAAGGCTAGAACAATATATGCATCCTTTGGTGCCAACTTTACCATCTCTATTTGGACAAGTAAAACCGGCATTTAAACTAACTTTAAATATTTTTGAATTAAATTTATGTTTATAAAAGTAATCTAAGGTATGATATCTTTTATTTGAATCGCTATATTTGAACTTATTTTCCACCTAATCACCCAATTTCTTATCAATTATACCATATCTTTATGTGACAAAAGTGTGAAAAGTTAAAAAAAAACTTTAAATTATTTCATAATCGATAGAAATTTGCTATAATTATGGTGGAGGTAATAGATAATGAAAAAGATGAGAGAGAAATATAATTTATTGACAGCAATAGCAATTTGTTTTTTGGTTTATGTTGTTCTTAGTTGGTTTGTGCCAACAGGTTCAGTAGCAAATAATGAGTTTACTGGAGCTGGCACAAATCCAGTGGGATTATTTGGTTTAATATACTATCCTGGTATTACAGCAGGTACATTCCTACAATTTGGATTAATCATTTTAGCAATTGGGGCATTATATGGTGTAATGAATAAGACTGGTGTTTATGGAACAATAGTTAATAATACTGTAAGTAAAATTAGAGGAAAAGAAAAAAGATTCCTAATGATTACAGTAGCCTTATTAATTATTATAAGTTCATTAGTTGGTCTTCCATATGCTATGTTAGTAGTTGTACCATTCTTAATGGCAGTTATGTTAAAATTAGGTTATAACAAAATAACTACTGTTGCTAGTACTATTGGTTCAATTTTAGTTGGACAAATTGGTTCAACTTTTGGTTATACAATAGCTGGTTTATCTTCAAGTCTATTAGGACTTGAAATAACTGAAGGTATTTGGTCAAGATTAGCCTTATTAGTAATTGTATTATTCTTATTTGTTCTATTTGTAACAGGAAACAAAGAAACAAAAGTAAAAGAAGCAAAGAAAGCTAATCATGATAAGAAAGGTAAAAAAGATACAGTAAACGAAATTACTTCAGAAGAAAAAGTAATTTTCTTAGAAAATGAAGTGACTTCAAACAAAAAAACATTCTCACTTAAACTATTATTTATTTTAACTTTTATAATAGCATGTGTTAGTATGTTTAATTGGAATACAGTATTTAAATTTACTGCATTTGAAGACTTTTATGAAAAAATAGTTGGTATAACTGTTTCAGATTATCCACTTCTTAAGAATTTCTTAGGATTAACAAATCCATTTGGATATTGGGATTCTTATGAATTAGTAGCCTTATTAATTGTTTCATCAATTATAATAGGGTGGGTATACAATTTATCTTTAGTAGATTTATTTGATGGAATGAAAGCTGGAGCAAGAAGAGTTTTAAAACCAGCATGTGTAATTATGATTGCTAATATTATATTTACATTAGTACTATCATCTACAGAAGGTACAATGTTAGTATATATAACTGAGAAATTAGCATCTATTTCTGATTCATTTAATTTATTTACAACAGCATTAACAGGTATAATTGGTGGATTCTTCTATAATAATTATTATTATTATTTTAATTCAATAGCAACCGATTTAGCAATCCACATTGATGCTGATTACTATACAATAATGACATTTATTTTACAAAGTATATATGGATTAATGATGATGATTCTTCCTACAAGTTTAATACTTGTAAGTGGACTTAGCATGCTTGGTGTATCATTCAGAGAATGGATTAAATATATATGGCGTTTTGTAGCTCAATTATTAGTTATCGTTCTTATAATAAGTGTTATCTTAGTATTAGTTGTGTAAAAGAGACTGTTGTCTCTTTTTTTATTTCATTTTTTGTGGTAAAATTATTAAAGATAAGAGTAGGGTGAATATAGTTATGGAATATGCAAATATAATATTTATTTATTTATGTATTTTTTGGTTTATTATATTTGGAGTTTTATTTATATATTTATATATAAAGAGCTATAAGCCATATAAACCACAATTTAACTTAGATTTTTATACTCAATTACCAAGTGATATTAATTTAATTGAACTCAGTAATCTTATGTATAAAAAAATTATGCCGGCTGCTTTATCAGCGGAAGTTATTAAGTTATTTAATGATGGAATAATTAAAGTTATTAATGATAAAGGTGAAGATTATATTATCATTGATAAAGTAAATGCTAGAGATTTTAGTGTAGGACAAGATTATACAGTTAAATTATTATTAAATATAATTGGAGATGGTAATCGTGTCTCAATTAATGAAATTTATAAATTTTGTGAACGTAAAAAAAACTGTGATATTTTTTTAATGGAGTATAATATTTGGGTTCGAATTATGCGTAAGGAAAATTATAAGCATATTTTCTATGAATCAAAAAGTCAGTACGGTATGGTAAAACTTGTTACTGTAATTGGTTGTGCATTATTTATTGCGAATATTGCAGGTGAATTTAGAACGCCAGTTGGATATATAACATTAATTCCTGCAGTATTTATATTACTGTATTTTACTAAAATATATAAAAGGACAAGAGAAGCAAATGAAGAATATCATAAATGGGTTGCTTTTAAGCAATTCTTAGAGAATATTGAGAACTTTGAATATGCAATAGCTGATCCTGATAAGTATGTTATGTATGGAACAGTATTAGGAATCAAAGGGTTAGAGAAGAAAATAACTAATCATGAATATTTTGATAAGGTTGCAGAGTCAGTTAATAGATGTGTTGTTAGAGCTATTTTAAACGGTAATAGAAAGCTATTTTAAGAAATATGATTTATAGACTAGATAATGAAGATTATGAGGTAGAGATAGTAAAAAAAGGTAATAAAAATACCTATGTTAGAGTAAAAGAAGATTTGACAATCCAAGTGACGACAAATCATTTTGCAAGTAAACATGATATCAAAAATCTACTTGACCGTAATCAAGACTTTCTAAGAAAAACATTAAGTAAGAGAAAAATAGATAGTGACAAAGATAATGATTTTTATTTCCTTGGTAAACAATTTGATATAGTTGTTGTACCAATACTAAAAGGTATTGAAGTAGATGGAAATAAAATATATCTTCCAAATAAAGAATTACTGGATAAATGGTTAAAAAAACAAACATTAAAAATATTTGAAGAACGTTTACAAT
>JAEWBI010000008.1 GCA_023391185.1 Bacillota bacterium
ATATCACCTCTTAGAATCATTTCACAGTTCTCATAAGCATATTCAAATGAGCATCTACATAGTTCTGGTAATAAAATTTTCACATCACAATGTGTCATTTTTTTAAGTACGTCATTTTCAATTCCTAGATAAAGTTTTAAAAACTTATTAAGCGATATCGATTTTAGTTGCATAAATACTACCCCCTACAACAAAAAAACTCCATACATATAAAATTATATATGTAAGGAGCGTATAAACGCGGTACCATCCTACCTTGTAGCTTAATTTATGATAACGGTATTACCGGAAATCTCTTTCGAGTTCAGCTCATGAGTAGTAATTTATCTATTTGTATGCTAGGCTCTCATCATCCCTAGTTTGCTTTGATACTCTTAAATAAATCGTGTCTCAGTCATTGCCTTATGACTAATTGTATCACTTTTTTATTTTTTGTCAACACTTTCACGTTTTTTGTAAAACTGTTTTGCCTCTTCAACATAATCGTTATTTAAGCTTATTCGATTATTCATATAATGACACATTTTTTCTAAATATTCTTTACTTTTTTCTAAATCGCAGTTTTTTCCATCATTAATCATATGTTCTACTATTATTCTTTCATTCTCTAATGAACTATAATTTCTAAGAGGATTAGTCGCATGACAATATGCAGGTAAAACTAAACCATTGTGGCCTAAATTAACGACTGAATATGTTGATGGTGGGCAAATATAATTGATATAATTAAGCATTTCTTCAAAAGAAACTTCTGATTTACTTATATCAGTTATTTTACTAATAATATCTTTTCCATAACTCGCTAAATTAATACGATATATAAATGGTATTTCCGGATGTTTATAGAAATAATCAGCTATAAAGGCATTAGTTTGAGTCATGAAATCAGCTATCATCATAGCCGCTATATCATAATCAGGTGATTTACTTAAGGCGCAGGTTGAGATTGATTTTTTTATTTTCTTTAAAGTACGATATTGCATTCTCAAATCACTATTTTCGTGAAACTTACTAGATATATAATACATGTCTTTCATATTTTTTATTTCTTCTATGTTTTTTGAATCTGTAAGCATTGAATTAACTTTATCATAGCTATAATTATCATCTACATTAATTAAGCATCTTCTAACACTAAAATTCACACAATTGGCATTATCATCAAGTTCAAAAAAATAACCAATCGCATTTCTATCATTCCCTTTTCTCAAGGTTAATTTTAGTGTTAAATCATATGGTAACATTGTTATTACATACATACCAGAATAAACTGATTCAGCTCTTTTTTTTGCTTCAATATCAACTAAACTGTTTCTTGGTACTGCCATTGTAGCATCTGCCACATAAATTCCTAATAAATAATGCCCATTATCAAGTTTTTCTAAAGAACAAGCATCATCATAAGCCCATGTTCCATCACAATCTACTGTAACAGTATATTTATCCCTACAATCTAAAATCTGACTCTTGTCTTCAAGCGTTATCATCTTCTTAGAATCTTTTAATACGATTGCTGGAAAATTCGGATTAATATCATACTTATACTGTAAATGTTCAATTTTTTTATCTAAATCTTCATTTTTTTTAATATCACATATTACTTCTTTTATAAAGAAAGTCGATTTATCTTTATCACTAGGTTCTTTATCACTTTCATTAATAACTTTTAATGTCCAGTTTAGTTTAGAAACCATTTTCTTCTTTATACAAGGCTCAATATTAAATTTTGGATCTTCAACAAATAATTTAATTATTTTCTCATAATATATGATATCAATTTTAGACTCATTATTTTGAACTGCATCAATATATTTTTGTATAAGTTCATCTATTAGATACACACCTTGTTTATTTTTCAATGTTAAATTATTAGGAAATAATTTCAAAAGTTCAAATAAGTAATTATAATTACGAACATAATTTATTAAATATTTAAGTAATTCATATGATACTTCATTAGCTTGCAAATTAGCACTTTTGGCTATTTCCTTGTATTTTAAATTAATTATGGTAACATCAATTGTATCTAGAAATTTTTTTAGTATTCCTGGCTCGTTATTTGATATCTTTTTCTCTTTTTTGTTCTTCTTAATTCGCTTTATACATAACGCAGCTGCTTCATCTAAATTTTGTATAGTTCTTTCTTTTTCAAGTTCATCATCTATATTTTCAAAATACTTAAATATTTTAAATAAATACTTATACTTATCTATCACTTGATCAGGATGAATTGTTCCTATTTCTTCATACAAATATTGTAGCAATAATTGCCTGGTCCTAGCACTTGAACAGTTTAGTTTCTTATTCAAATCTTCTATTGGCATTGTACCTTTTTCTTTTAATATATTTCTTATTCTATTACATTGATTTTTTTGCATAAAACATCCTCCTAGCAATTTCTAACTTCTCAAATTTTTGCTTATTAACTGAATGTTATCAGTCAGTTGTTTTATGCGCTCGGTTATTCGTCGAGCTGTAACAATTTCATACCCTTCCCTAGTAGAACTTAAATGTTTTTCTAAATCATTTAAGTCAAAATTCGAACTAAAAAATGTACACATTTTATTATCCATACGATACTGAAGTATTGTATTTAATATTTCATCACGACCCCATGGTGTAACATTTTCTGCACCTATATCGTCAATAAATAAAAGTGGTGTGTTCTTAATCTTACTTATTATTTCTCTATACTCTAAATCATTACCAAAGTATGATTTTAAATCTCTTAAAAATTCAGGCCAAAAAACTATAGTACTCTTGTATCCTTTTTTGGCAAGTTCACAGAATGCTGCAGTTATTAGGTAACTTTTACCCGCACCAAAACTTCCATGTAAGTAAAGTCCTTTTGTTACATTAGGATAATTATTTACAAATTTTGTTAACCATTCGATTGCGTCAAAACGAGCAGCATCTTTTAAGTTGATTTTTTTCATATCAGCTTCTAGTATCCCATCTGGTGTTTGATATAATGTAATATTCTTTTTAAAAGCATTATCCTTTATTATCTTCTCTTGATATTTGCATGCTTTAAATTTAAATACTAGCTTATCATTTTCAACTCGTGGTAAATATGCATAACCCTTTGATTTGTTTTTACATTCAAAAATATTTTTACAATTCTGACAGTTATCATATTCAAAGGCGCTTTCTTCCAAAAGAGATGTATACTTCATTAGTGTTTCAACTGGTAAGTTGATCTTCTTAACTAAAGTTTTAAATCTTTCATCTTTAAGAGAAGATTCAAATTCTCTTTCTAATACTCTTTTATTATTAGTATTTAAACCCATTTCTACTGTTGCATCTTTAATGTTATTCATTTTATCACCTACATTTTGCCTAACATTTCTTCTAATTTTCTTTGCTTTTCTAAATCTTCTTTTTCTTCAATTGTTTTATCAAACCATTCAGGTTTATCTTCAGTTTTTAGTATTGTACCACTTTTTTTATGAGTAAATGTACTTTTTTGCTTATGCTCTTGTTTTGATATTTCCATAGCTGCTTCAACAGTTTCAATGTTACTTCGTTTCCACTGACTAGCTATAGCTTCAACAAAGTTCTTAGATAATTTATTACTATTAATTCTAAGAACATAATCAATTAATACATTGACTACACCTGGTTTCATATTCATATCCACAAGTAACATTTCAAGTACCGACATTTCAGATTTGGTTGGTTTTGTCGTTTTACTCTTAGCACATACAAAATTATAAGGATTGGTATTTTCAAATTGATAAATTATTTTTGATTTTTTTGAATCATCAGTTATTTCTTTCTTTAAATTATCTGGTTGTGTTTTAAAGACAATACTTGGCATACTACCATTATTTTCAAATTGATAATATGTTCTATAATTGGTTCTAAGTTTTTCTTTGTCTATATTATGTTTATCGTTTATAGAATTCCTTACTATATTAATAGTTGTATCTGCATCAAAATCATATATAAAAGATAACTTTATAATTAAATCTTTTATAACATCTGATACTTTAGTATGATTAATTATTAATTCTGGAATCATATTAAGTATTTCATCAACATCTAGGTCAGAATTAATACCTACTTTTCCATAGTTCTTTTTTCTTATTTCACTTGCATCAGTATCCATCATTCTAACTGATATAAATACATCACTAAAGTTTTCTGTTATATTATTATAATCCTTTAAATTAATACGAGGAATTTTAAAATATTCTTTTGTTTTCTTATAGTTAACACTACCTAAACTAGTATATAAAAGACTACTTAAAAGTGGATTGCTGAAAAAATCATAAGCTGAAAGTGGAGAATATAATTCATAAATATAATTATTTATTTCTCCTTCTTTTAGATATGTTTTAACAAGACCAATTCCTTCTAATTTCTCTCTTGCTTCACCTATTTCCCCTAATGTAACTCCCATTATATTAAGTAATATGTTATGATTATTTGTCTCAGATAATACTATTTCTTTATCTAAAAAAGTCCATAAATTCAAATATAAGTTTATACCAATAGCTCCTACAATTGGTTGGTATAACATTATAAGTAACTTACGGTCACTATCGTTTAAATATGCGTAATTGATGACATTAAAAGTATCTAGTGGCATTAAGCTAAATTTTCTCATAATATCATCTCCCCCAACTATTTCCATTTTACCATAAAAGGGTATAAAAATTAAAGAAAAAAAGACCAATTTTATTACTATTTTTGATCTTTCATTATTCTTGAAAACAATATTCTTAATTCTGACTTATCGTTAGCATTCATTCTTACAAAATTTAGACGTAATTGGTAACCACTAGTAAAAGATATAAGAAGAGCTGCTGTCCCTATATTATATTCTATTGCAGCTGTATCAATTGATTTATATGGAAGAATATGAATCTTCTTTTTCTTTGTAAATGGAGTCACATCAAAAAGAATCATTCTCTTATCTGTAAAAATAGATTTATCTCTTGAAGTTTTATAAGCAGCGATTACTTTCTCATCATTATCTACATAATCTAAGACATATTTTGGTAAGCCTTCAATTTCTAAACGTTTATTAAAATTAAAATATTTTGTAAGTTCTTTATATTTTATATATGCCATACAATCACCTATCATCATTTTAACACAATATCTAAAAAAAGAGAATAAAATTCTCTTTTATAAATTTTTTTCTTTTTGTCCAGGTATTAATGTTGTAGTTCCGTATGTATACAGTCTTGGATATATTCCACTACTATAATCAAAGGCACTACCTAAAGATAAAGTATCTTTAAACCAAGATGTATTTACTGATGAATTATTAACTGCTATTCCGTCAATAACATTAAAGTTAGCAATATTCTCATTATTATAATAACCGTTTGTTAATGTCTTAACACCACTTGCTATAATTGTTCCTACAGTCTTAGTAGATAAATTTGTTGTAATATTACCAGAATAATAAACATTTGTAAGATTACTAGCTGAATAACCAAATCCAACTATACCTCCAAAAAATCCATTACTGGCTGATGCATAATTGTTTTTAACATCAATATTTGTATTAGAATATGCATTTATTATAGATACTGGTGTGCTATAAGAATCCACTCTACCAACAATTCCACCAATAAAACTCCAATAACCATTATTACTTTCAACACTTATATTACCAGTTGAATAAGCATTAGTTATTATTGTATCACCAGTATAACCTGAAATTCCACCTGCCAAACAATTGTTGCCACCTGTTTCAAATGATTTTACAAATATCTCACCATAATTAAGTACATTTGTTAGTGCACTACCAGTTTGTCCTATTGTTCCAGTAATTCCACCAATTGAATATTGTCCATAAACTTCTCCATAATTAGCAGCATTTACAACACTTAAAGCAGAAGCATTACCTACAATACCACCTGTTCTATTAATTCCATAAATATTTCCATAATTATTTGCAGTAGTAAGAATTCCACCACCTATATAACCTGCTACTCCTCCAAAATAATCATTTGATGCAGAACTTCCAAAAGATGAATACCATACATCACCATAATTATTTAAATTAGAGAGATTTGACTTAATAGAGGTTCCTCCACCGTTATAGCCTATAATACCTCCAACTGATTGTTTTCCTTCAATTTTTCCATAATTATAAGCATTTTTTAATGTAAGTTCATAACCGTTTGTATATCCAATAATGCCCCCAATACTATTATTTGATTCTTCATCAGTAACTGCACCATAGTTATAAACATCACTCATTGAAGCATATTCTACTTTTCCAAATATACCACCTGTTGCGTAAAGACCTAAGACATTTGCATAATTTTTAATATTTTTATATGTACCACCGGTTGTTGCATAAGCAATAACTCCAGCTGTATATGAACCATATGATTCATTAATATTTGTTACATTACCAACTGTTGTTATATTTGAAATACTATTAGCTTCTGTGCCAACACCTGACATATTACCTATAAAAAGTGATGTACTACCTATCCCTTTAACATCTCCCGCAACATATATATTATCAAATGTTACCACTTTATCTGATCCAGTCACATTACCAACTAATAATGATGTTTGGTATGCACCTGTAACAACTGAATTAACAATATTTATGTTTTTGAACTTTTGTGTATTATTATTAGAATATGTATAACCAAATAAACCTACGGAATTCTCTGCTGGTCTATTTATATATAAATTTGAAATATAATAATTACCACCATCAAAATTGCCAGAATACTCAGTATTACTATTGCCATTATATTCTGATTGATGACCTATTGGTAAAAAACCTGCTTTTGTTGTTAACTCTGTCATTAAGCCGTTTACTTCACCATCACCATTTATATCTCCATATGAAGTATTAGTTTCATCAACATATGAACAACTGTTTTTAAAATCTAGATTATTATTTAATTTAACATATTTACTTAAAAAATTATCAGCATCATTATCAACAATGCCTATAAGAGCCGTTAAATCTTCTATACTCTCTATTAAATATGGGTCTATCTCTGTACCTGTTCCATTTAATGCACCAGGATTAGAATCACTTGTACAGTAACTATCATCATTCATAATAACGCTACAGTTTCCATCTTCAATTTTCCCAACAACTACCTCATCATCTGCCGCTGTTTTTACCGCACAATATCTATCATTTGTTGTATAAACCATTGAATTGCAAGAACTATCTGAAACAACCGAACCACCCGTTGGAAGTTTACCTTTGACACCTATATCACCCGATGCTCCATCTTTAGTAAATGAATATCCCGCTGTTGAACCAGTACCATTTATTTGTGAAGCCTGGCATTCCCCTTCAACCACTGAGGCAATATTTTGATTTGTTTCTTTAAATGCCTTTATTCTTGACTCTTCAACTATTTTTGTAACTGCTGGAATAGCAATTAAAGCTATTATTCCTAATATTAATATAACTGCTAATAATTCTATAAGTGTAAAACCTTTTTCTTTCATAAAACGAAAAACCTCTTTCCTACTTCTAACACTTACTACTATTTTTACTACTATAACTAGTATAACACATTACAAAAAAAGAGAATAAAATTCTCTATTTTATAAAACCTAATTTTGCAAAAGGCCAAATTCTAAAAGTAGTTTTTCCCATTATGTCATCTTTTTTTACAACACCAATTTCTCTACTATCCATAGAATCTTCTCTATTATCACCAAGAACTAAATATGTATTTTTAGGAATAACACCATCTTCACAACCTAAGATATCTTCCATCTTAAAATCACTAGTTGAAACATCATTATCTAAGAAATTTTCATTATAAGCTTTTCCATCAATATAAAGAGTATTATCTATATAGTCAATTCTTTCACCAGGTAGACCTACTACTCTTTTAACTAAGTATTTAGTTTCAGCATAGTAAAAAGCAATTACATCGTTTCTTTTTACCTTCCCTATTTTATAAGCTGTCTTATTTAAAAATAATACATCCCCATTATTTAAAGTAGGTTGCATAGATGGTCCAACATTTTGTTGTAATGTTACCACATAGTTCGCAATTAATATTACTGCTATTATAACTAGTATATAACCAAATGTATCTTTTATAAATTCTTTTATACCCCTAAAATCCATATTTATTCTCCTTCAAATGTTATTATAAATTTACATTATGATAAACATTTTGTACATCTTCTACTTCGTCAAGCATAGATAACAATTTATTAAAGATTTCTAAATCTTCTCCTATTAAGGAAATTGTTTCTTTTGGTACCATCGCTATTTCTTCTACAGCAAAATCTACTGCTGGTAGAGCTTTAGTTACAGCATCTTTAATCTTAAATAAGTCTTGTGGGTCACCATAAATTACAGTTAATTCCTGATCAGTTTCAATATCTTGTAAGTCAATATCCGCTTCAATTAATGCTTCCATTGCTTCTTCTTCAGATAATCCTTTAAATCCTACTATAGCATAGTTATCATACATAAAAGCAACACTACCCATAGCCCCCATTTTAATATGACATTTATTTACTACAGCTCTTAAATCACTAACTGTTCTATTAACATTATCTGTTAAACACTGAATCATAAGTGTTGAACCACCTGGTCCAAACATTTCATACATAGTGCTTTGATATGAATCATCAATACCACTACTAACTTTTTCAATTGCTCTTTTAATAATATCAGCTGGAACTTGTTCCTTTTTAGCTCTATCAATTAATCTTTTTAGACTTGAATTAGCTTCAGGTGTTATTCCACCAGTTTTAGCAGCTAGATATATTTCTCTAGCATACATTGAATATAATTTACCTTTAGCAGCACCTGTTTTTGCTTTACTAGCTGCTATATTTGGAAATCTACCCATTTTCTCACTCCTTTTAATAAATATATTTTATAGTATTTTATAACAATTTTCAACTATAAATAAAAGTCTTTATCTACTTTTAAATATATTGCTTCGCCGCCAAATATATTTTTAAATATATATTTTGAAAACTTTGTATCTTTATAGGCTGGATAACAAATAAGTTGAATAATTTGATCATCAGATAGTGACACATTAACTTCCGGGCTATGAAAGCCACCACCTAATATCTTAACTTTATAAGAGTTTGATCTTAAATTAAAGTCTTTCTTTTCACCATCCATAATAGTACCTAATTCCATATCATTAAGATATATTTTATATGGGCACTTCTTATCAACACTGCTTTCTTTTCTATAGATTTTTATCACGTTTAAGTTCACCTGTTTTTTCTATTATTTCATTTAAAATTGCATTATTTGAATATGTAAACTCATTTAATTTCAAGTTCATAGTTTCTTCTACTTCATATGGATAATTTATAATATCTATATTAGTAAAATGATATTTAAGACGCATAAAGTTTCTTATAAATTTATTAGTTAAATTATTTTGAAGCATATAATGCTCAATTCTTTTTTCCTTAAATAAAGCTGCTTTTGCCATTAAATTTAGTTCTTGTTTTTTTGATATAAATTGAATTTTTTTATAATTAGCTCTTTCTTTAGCATTATATCTCATTGGTAAAAAAGGTACTACCTTTACTTTACTAATATTATTGGTAAATAATACATTTAAAAATATTGATAAAGCCAAAATCGCTGAAGGTGAAACTTCACTAATGCTTTCTGCGAATTCAGAAGTTTTACCTTCTTTATAGTCTTTATAATCTTGTGTTTCACTTTCATAAACACCATCATTTAATTCATATAAAGCACGGTTAAACATACTACAGAATTTCTTAGAATCAGCATTTGTATTACTTTCAGCATCATTTTGAACTGCATAGATATAACAAACATCATTACTAATTCCATAACTTATTTTAGGTAAATAAAAGGTTACTTTCTTATCATCTATTTCCTTTTCAAATTTTATTTCAAAACTATATGGTGTTTCTTGTCTAGGGCTTTGAAGTTTGTTTGTAATTACAATATTACTATTCCAAAACTCTCTATTTTTACTTTGTGAGAAAGACAATCCTTCATTATATTCTCTCTCCATAATACCAATCATTTTATTATCAGGGTCTACTTCTTTTAATCTATCTATTTGCTCTTTTCTTTTCTTATTTTTTCTAAGAAAAGTTACATTAGCATTAAAAGACGAAAAACCACTTATGTTTTGATCTTGTAAATGTGAGTCATAAAAATTAATATATTTTTCAACATATAACTCAGGATTTAAGAATTCTTCATAAGTAATATTACTAAATAATAAAGTTATAGCTTCTTTTATAGAATTATAGTCTAAATCTAAATCGCGATACTTTTGTAACTGCAATAAATATTTGCCAATTAAAGAAAGAAATTTCTTCTTATCTCTTATTCTTAAACACAATTGTCCACCACTGTAACTATCATCCCCATAAATTGTTTGAAAATGCATATTATATATAAAGGGATTTGTTTTTATATAGCCTTTAGATGCTTCATCTATAAACTTATCAAATATTATCTCTAAATTATCCATTTTGTGCTTTCTTTAAAGCATCTTTAGCAGCTTCTTGTTCAGCTTCTTTTTTACTATGGGCAATTCCCCTGCCATATAAAATATTGTCAATTTTAACTTCAACAGTAAATGTTTTATTATGAGAAGGTCCTTCTTCATTAACAACAGTATAGTCTAAACTTCTTTTATCTGTTTGAACTAATTCCTGAAGAACTGATTTGTAATCACTGAATGAATCAATTTTATGACCTTCGATTAAAGGAATAATATTTTCATAGATAAATGCTTTAACAGTATCTAGACCTTTATCTAAAAACATTGCCCCAATAAATGATTCAAAAACATCAGCAACGATTGCTTTTCTAAACTTACCGCCACTTTCTTCTTCACCTTTACCTAATAATAAAGCTTCATTTAAACCTAATCTAATTGAATATTCATATAAAGCATTTTCACAAACATAGTGAGAACGAAGTTTAGTCATCTCACCTTCTTCTTTTTCTGTGTTTTTATATAAATATTCACTCATAATAAGTTCTAAAACAGCATCACCTAAATATTCTAATCGTTCATAACTTACTTGACCTGTCTCATTTGCATAAGAAGTATGAGTAAATGCTCTTTCATATAATGATTCTTTATTTGTGTCTATTTTAAATTTTTTTAAAATTTCCATACTATCACCTAATTCATTATATCAAATTTTTGCAAAGTGTGATAATTTATTTTACTTTTAATATATTTTATCGTATAATTAGTTTGGTGTTAATATGAAAAATATCTTAATAAAAATGATAAGATTATATCAAAAAATACCTGGGAATTTTCATAATAATTGTAGATTTATACCAACATGTTCTAATTATGCGATTGAAGCTATAACAGTACATGGTAGTATTAAAGGAACTTACCTTGCTACAAAAAGAATCCTTAGATGTAATCCCTTTGGTAAAGCTGGATATGATCCCGTTCCAAAAAAAGGAGTGAAATAATGAATATCAAAAAATTATTATGTGTTATAGTTACTATGGTGATAGCTTTGATGGGTACAGGTTGCTTTAAAAGTGACACTATGGAAGATATAGATATATATACAACAGTATACCCTATTGAGTATATTGTTAATACATTATATGGAAAATACGGCAATATAACAAGTATTTATCCTGATGGTGTAATACCTACTGAATACGAGCTTACTAATAAACAAATAAAAGATTATAGTCAATCTGATTTATTTATATTTAATGGTTTAGTAGATGAAAAAAACTATGTTACAGATTTTTTTGAACATAATAAAAATATAATGATTATTGATTCAACAGCAAGTATGGAAATTAATAATCGTACTGAAGAATTATGGCTTAATCCTTCAAATTTACTTATGATAGCGCAAAATATTAAAAATGGTTTTGATGAATATGTTACAAATCATTATATAAAAAATGATATTCAAGAGAATTATGATAAACTTAAAATAGAGTTGTCTAATTTAGATGCTAGTATTAGTTTGGTTGTAGAAAATGCTTCCAAAAAAAATATTATTGTTACTGATGACTTATTTCTTTTCTTAACTAAATATGGTTTTAATGTTATATCACTTGATAGTGATACTGCTAATGAAAAAACAATTTCACAAGCTAAAACACTTATAACTAATGGTACTTGTACTACTTTATTTGCTCCTAATAATGAGGAACTTAATGATATAGTAAATACTATTATTGAAGATACAGGTGTTAAAGTTTCTTACTTGCATACATTATCTAATATTACAGAACAAGAAAGAAGTAATAAAAAAGATTATATAACTATTATGAAAGAAAATGTTGAAGCTATTAAAGCAGAAGTATATAAATAATATTTAAATAAAAAATGATTCAATAAATTTGAATCATTTTTTTATTACTATTTTTTACTATCGCTATTTTTAGCAAATCGATAGAATTCTTTAGGTACAGTTGTTTCAAAAGTCATTTCCCTTTTAGTTACAGGATTAACTACAGTTAATTTATAAGCATGTAAACCTAATCTTTTTAAAACTTTATCATTTGAACCATACTTATAATCACCTACTACTGGATGATTAATACTTTGCATGGCTACTCTTATTTGATTTTTTCTACCTGTTTGAATTTCAATATCTAGAAGTGAATACTTATCATTTCTCGATACAGCTTTATATAAAGTAATAGCTTTTTTACCTAGTTCCTTTTTAGTAGAATAAACTTTAAATCCATCTTCGCTTTCTTTTAAAAACTGAACAATATTGCCTTTATAATCTTCGACATAACCTTCTACTAAGGCCATATAACCACGATATTTAACTAGTTCATCCCAAGAATCTTGATATAATCTTTTAATGTTCTCTGTTTTTGCAAACATTACAACACCAGATGTATCTTTATCAAGCCTATGAATAACAAAAATACGAGCATTCTTATTTTTAATTTTTACATAATCACTTACCATATGGTAAAGAGTTCTCTCTTTTTCATTCTCTGTTGATATAGTTAATAAACCACTTGCTTTATTTACTACGATAATATCTTTATCTTCATAAATTATTTCAGCACGAGAGTCAATATTATTAGGATTAAAACCTCTTAGCGATACAATATCTCCTCTTAAAAGAGGTCTATTATATTTAGTTACAACATGATTATTAACAAGCACTGCTTCATTAGTTAATAATTGTTTAGCTTTTTTATGAGGTTTTTCCATTTTTTCTATTAAGAAGTCCATTAGAATAGTTGGCTCTTCTACTACAAATTTATCTTTCATTTTTTCACATCCTTATACAATAATACACTAAAATAGATAAAAGAAAAAGTCTTTTATCTATTTCCATACTTATATCTTTTAACAAATCCATCTAAATATTCATCTATATCAGGTTTTTTATTTTCTAATTCTTGTGATAGAGCACGCCATGAATATACATTTTCTTTGTCAAATAATTTTTCAATTGAGCCTTTTCCTTTAACAAGTAACTCTAACATTGTTTCTTTATCTATATATTTAAATATTTGCCTAGCTACTTCTACTGCATCATTATATACATAATTATTTTTAGGTCTTTTAAAGTTAGGACTATATATGTGCATTATCTGTAATGCAATATACTCTATCATACCTTCATTTGCTTGTTGATTAATTAGCACGCCATTTTTAAGATTTAAGAAGTCTATTCCGTTTCGCGAACTATAATATCCATCTTTAACCATATATGTATTATAATCCGAACAAACTGCATGACCATATAATTCGTGTGCAAGTAGCGCAGCAAGCTCATCTTTATTTGAAACATTTTTAACAACCACAAAATGTTTTATACCAGTAAATAAACTTCTTGAAATATAATGAAGACCATAAGAGTCTTTATGTTTTTCTGCTAATATCTCAGCTTCACTACTATTAACTTTTCCCTTTGTAATATCACTTATTACTTCATATGGCGACTCATTATTCCATTCATATAATATAGTTCTGCTTAGTGTACTATCAATTATAGTTTTATATTTATTTCCATAAAATTTTAAAGAACTAGGGTATAAATCAATGGCAAGATCACTAAGTAAATTCGTTCCTTTTAAAGTACTTATACTTTTCATAAATAAAAACCCCCTTTTTAATGGGGATTATTATAACATAAATTCTTATAAATACAAATTATAATTACTTTATTAACTCAATATCTATTGCACTTGTTGTATTTATACCATAATAACTAGCATTAATTGTTATGGTATCAACATAATAAATAATACGGTAAACATATCCATCAGCATCTAAATAAACTTCTGCTTTTACATCTTCTTTTAAAGTAAGACCAGCGATACTAGCATCTTCTAGAATTTTACTTACAATATCTTTGTCAACACTAACACTATAAACTTTATATGTATTATTACCTATAATTTCTTCTTTAAACTTACTATTTTTTTTGATATAGTTTGATCCTTCTAAATATATAGCTGGATTTCTATATTTAACATTTGTTATCTCTTCGTATTTATTATTAGTTTCAATATATGCTTTATCATCTTTAATGTATATTATAGTATCTCCACTAGTTCTTTCCTTCTTATTGATAGTTTCTTCTTCAGTAGTTACTATTTCTTTAGCTTTGTTATCAACAATTGTTATTTTAAAATCTTTTTCAAAACAATCAATCTTAACTGTTTCATTGTAGTTATTTTGACCATCAGTTCCGTATATTCTTAAATCCATTTTATAACCATTTATATTATCACTAGTCATTTTTGTCTTTTCATAATCACTACTTATTGCTTTACTTTCGCATCCCATAAGTAAATATATTAATGGAAAAATAATTAATAATTTTACTCTTTTCATTTTAACCTCACATCTTTACTGCTTTGTCCAAGTATCAGTTACATTATTATAATTATATGTTCCTACGCCACCACCAACATAAGCATTAGAAAGTGATTCAGCACCTGGAACACCTAATGAATTAATAGATAACCCTAATGCATTAATAGTTATTTTATTGATACTATCATAAAAAATATAATCATCTGTCGAATAACTTCCAGTGGAATAACCATTATATCCAAATATATAGCTTCCAAGAGTTGTAACACTACTTGGTATAGTAATACTAGAAATATTATTTTCATAAAATGCCTGACTGCCTATAGATACTAGGCCATTTTGAAGAACTATACTTGTTAGTTTATTACTCATAAAAGCATAATTTCCTATAGTTACAACATTACTTGGGATAGTTACACTTTCAAGTTCTGAATAATATAATGAATATTGATCAAGTAAAGTTACATTACTTGGAATAATAACATTTGCTTTTTTAGCACCGGCATAACTCTTTAAAATAGTATTATTAATGGATCCATCGGCATTACGTGCATAAATAAAGGCTTTATCATCTGACATTTGATTACCATTAAATGCAGCAAAACCCATACTAGTAATTGTGCTTGGCAAAGTTATACTAGTTAATTTGTTTTGGATAAATGCTTCATTACCAATTGTTTTAACGCTTGATGGCAAGGTTAAACTTACTAATTCGTTACCTTCAAAAGCATAACTTCCAATAGTTGTAACGCCGTTTGGTATAGTTACACTTGATAACTTATTGTATTCAAAAGCACGTGATCCAATAGTTTTAAGTGTGCTTGGTAAATTCACACTTGTTAGTTCATTCCACATAAAGTTTGAAGTTGTAAGTGTTGTAATTCCCTCAGGAATTGTTATACTTCCAGTTAAACCACAATCACCAAAACTATCTTTTCCCAATGTTGTTACGCCATTAGGTATAACAACGTTATTTTTTAATGCTCCACCATAACTATTAATAGATGCAGTATTTATAGTTCCATTACTATTACGATTGTAAACAAATGCTTGCTCAGGTGGTAACTCATTTTTTGTAAATGCTGCATAATCGATAAAGGTAACAGTTGATGGAATGCTTAAATTTGATATTCGATTATCATTAAATGCATGATCTTTGATAGTCGTTACACCTACTGGAATAATAAGTGATTCTATTTGATTTTCTTCGAAAGCATCCATTTCAATATTTTTGAGTGTTGAAGGTAGTGATATATTAGTTAAAATATTTCCAAAAAAGGCAAATTCCCCTATTGATGTTACTCCTTCGGGAATAACTACACTTGTCAACTGATTACCGTCAAAAGCACAATCAGGAATCGATGTTATATTTTTAGAAAGTACTACACTAGCCAATTGACCATATTCAAATGAACCATAACCAATAGAAGTAACACTATCAGGTATTTCTACACTGGTTAACATAGTACTTGAAAAAGCAGTATCACCTATTGTTATAACAGAATTTGGAATAGTTACATCTGTTATATTTGTATAGTTAAATGCATCCTCATCAATTATAATTACATTATTTGGAATAATAGGTTTTAAATTTCTTCCACCATAACCAATAAGAGTTGTATTATCTATACTAGCATCTTCATTTCTTTTATATATAAAAGCTTGATTATCAGGTAATAAATTTATATTGAATGCTCTAATACCAATATGATTAACCTTTTTACCAATATAAAGATTTGTTAACTTATTGTTCTCAAAAGCGTATGATTCAATATATGTAACGTTGTCTGGAATAATAAGTGATCCTATCTGATTATCCTTAAATGCACCATAATCAATTAAATCAGTTGTAATTGGAAGATAAACACTTTCTATTTGATTACCCTGAAATGAGTAAAAGCCAATACTTGTGATTCCATCTGGTATATAAACACTTTTCAAGTTTTTTTCAGAAAAAGCAAAATCTTCTATTCTTGTAACCTCAACTCCATCAATCATTGATGGAATAACAACATCTTTTGGACAGTTGCCAGTCTTACTTTCATCATATTCAGTTATGGCACCAGAATCAGCATCGAAAGAAAAGCAATCATAATTTTCATCAGTATCTATCAAGTCAATAGTGAAAGCACAAGTACTTTCGCTTCTTCCATCTATAATACTTGGGATGTCATCATTTATAGTTTTTATAGCACATAATTCTAAATTTTCATCCCAAAGCGCAAGTGATACTTTAGCATCATCACTAACAATTAATTCACCCGTATTATATTTTTTTCCCTTTATTTCTAAAGATGACAAAGTTACTGTTTCATTAGAAACGTTTTTTGCTTCATTTTCCATAGCTTTTTGATATGCTGCATCAGCAATTGTTATGGCATTATTTAAAAAAGCCTTTTCTTTAGAAATCCTAATAATTTTCGATACTATCGGAATAGCAATTACACATATTATTCCTATAATAAGTATAACTGCCAGTAATTCAATTAAAGTAAACCCTTTCTTATTAATATTTTTTCCACAATAAAAATTCCCACTCATATAAAGCACACTCCTAATACTACTAAATAATAACATATATATATTTAATTAATTGTAATCTTGGACATTGTCTATATTTATAATAATACAAATTTATTTGCTTGTTTTAGTTTATCTTTATTTCATTGTAGCACATGAAGATTTATTTTTCAATAAATATTTTATATGATTAAATTGACAATTTTAATGTTTAAATACATGTTTCATGTAAATAGAATTATCATAATAAATCTATTAAAAAAAATGTATAACATTAAAAAAAGCAATATTCTATAATTAAAATTTTAACTATATCATATTACTTCCCTATTATTTTTTTACATAAATTTAAAATATAAGTTTTACTTAATTAATTCAAAAATAATAATATTATGGTTTATTTTACTGCTAGATACATTAGACGCAATCTCTTCTCCATAAATTACATCAAATACTTTTTTAGCCTCTAAAGTATTATTAAATTTAAAATATGTAGTAAATTCTTTTAACACTTTAAAATTATTAGATAATATCCATTCATTATAATCTTTAGTTCTATTATCTTTAGTTCTTCCTCTAATTTCTTCAAAATCATTATCAATATTATTTTCAATTAAAAGTATCTTTCCACCTGGTTTTAATACTCTTAACAGTTCCTTTAGAACTTTATATCTTTTTTTTAAATCAATTATAGTACCTAAAACCCAAGATAGATATATAATATCAACACTGTTATTTTCTAATGAAATATCACATAGATCTAAACATAGTAAAGATACTTTTTCTTTATCAATTATTTTATTGTTAGCTAAGAATAACTGCTCATTTGAAGCATCTATACCATAATAATATTTAGCCAATTTAGATACTACTGGTAAGAATTTACCACTACCACATCCAGCATCTAAAACTATTTTATTTTTAACTTCTTTTTTAAGTTCATTTAATATTTTATTAGGATAATCTTCAGCACTACTAAATAATTCATAATAATAATTTTCACCGTAATATGCTTTAGACTTTTCTGATAGATTTTTGGTATTCATTATTATCACTCTTTTCTAGTATTTTAGTTTCAGGATATATTAAATCAACCATATAAGAAGCTATATTTCTTGACTCTCCTATAGCTGGTGCATAATGCATATGTACACCTGGAACAGTATTTATTTCAATAATTCGATAACTATCTTTATCTTGCTTTTTTGATATATCTTTAGTCATAAAATCTATACCAACATATGGAAGACCGGGGAATGCTTTTAATACTTGCATCCCAATTTCTAAAACAGATAAGTCTACTTCATCTGTTTTATCTATACAAGTACCACCCATTGCTACATTTGAATTAGGTCTTAAATAGACTTTTTCGCCTTCAGCAGGAATAAAGTTCATATCAAAACCTTGCTTACTTATATATTTATTTAACTCTTCATCAACATATATTTCACACATAGCATTAACACGTGGATTCATTCTTTTATAATTTTCCTGCTTGATTAGCATTTCAATAGTACTTATTCCATCTCCATATATATGAGCTGGATCACGATGTAAAACAGCATAATCACCATTAACTGTTATAAAAACACGATATTCTTTAGAGTCAAAAAATTCTTCTATTAAAATAGGTTTGTTATTACCATATTTTGTTTTTATCTTATTTAAAGCATTTAGTATTTCTTCTTCACTATTTAAGTTTAAATAAACATCATAGCCGTGTGAACCATATACTGGTTTAATAGTCAATGGAAAACCGATTATTTTAGAAGCCTCTATAATATAATCTTCATCATTAACACTAAAAACCTCGCCAAAAGGAACACTTATATTATTCTGATTCAAGATTTTTTTTGTAATTCCTTTATCTCCCGCTAGAACAGATAAACTATAAGGCATAATTGAAGAATCACGATCATAAATAAGTTCGACATGTCCTTGATATGTTGTTTTTATTAACTCTAAATCTTTATTTAAAAGTTCTACATTAATGCCTCTTTTAAGCATTTCAAAAATAAGAATTTTTTGATTAGAATGAAGTTGCATTAAATCTTTATACATTTTTAACTATTTGCTTAATCCTAAAATTTTATTTAATTCTTCATTGCCTTTAACTAAACTTTGACGAGCTTTATCAGCAATTACTCTTTGTCTAAGTTCAGAAATTAAAATTTCGCGTTTTTGTAATTCTTCTGTTATTTCTGGTGATGTATGAGATACATTAGGAGTTGTTTGCTCTAAAATATTTAATAATGTTTCATAATCCTCTGGATATGTTAATTTAGCTTTGAATGCTTCAACTTCCCCTTTTTTAATTATAATTCTTTCACCACGATAAGTAATATATATACTGTCATCATTACTTACCCTAGCATTTGCAGGGACTTTTACTAAACGGTCTGTGTATTCAGAAACTGGAATATATGTGGTGCTTTTTTCACCAAATGATCTTTCTTCTCTACTTTCTGAAGAATCCCTACTTTCTGATGAACTATTGTAGTTATAACTATTATCATAACTATTACTTCTACTTGGTGTATATGAACTTCTACTTTCACTACTTCTACTTTCCATTTTAATCCTCCTCAATATATAAAATAGCATCTTTTTTATCGCTATCTATAACACTTTTAAATTTATATAATTTCGTTTTATTAATAACTCTTAATACTTTACTATAATTATCTATATCACTACGATATTTTTCTTTTTTTATATCAAAATCATATATATACGCATATATAAGTAACCCTTTATTAGTTAAAAATTGTTTTAAAGGTTTAATTATATATTTATAAAAATTAATTAAATAATTATCTTTATACATACCATTAATATAATCTGATAAATTGGATAGCATTATAATATCATACTTTTTATTTAATTTGTTCATTAAATCAGTAATGTTAGAATTTATAAACTCAACTTGTACTAATAATATATTTCTTTTTAATAAATCAAATTTTTCCTTAGTTAAATAAGTATTACTATTTACTTTTAAATCTGTATTATCATATTTATTATTAAATAAATTACTATGTCTAATATAAAAACCATCATTATTATACTCTGAATATATACTATCCCAAAATAACTTTGTATCTTCATCTATATATCTACTAATCTTTAAATATAAATTATAATTAAAAACATTATTATTTACTTCACTTGTTCCTAACATAAAATATTCTATAAACTCTTCATAACTTAAAAAATTTATACATATTCTCTTCAAATTAAAATAATACTTTGATAATAGATTAATATCGAAACAAGTTATGTAATTAGCCCCTAATAATATAGCATTAAATACATGGTCACCACTTGCACATATAGTTAAAACTTTCTTATCTTTAAAATCAAAATATTCATAATATCCACTGATATTTTCAGTAGTAAATGAATATATTTGGCAATACTTTGAATATTTTTTACTTGAAGTTAAATTATTAATAATATCAAATGTATTACTAAGAATTTCTTTTTCCAAGACAAATACCATCTTCTAATTTATTTTTTGCTTCTATAAAATTCAAAATATTTCTATCGCCTAATACATTATCTAAACTGTTATCTTTTAAAGATAAAAAGGAAAGATATTTATTATCATTAGTTACTACCCAAGTACAAGGCGCTATATTACCTTTATTATTTATATATATAAATCTTTTACCTGCTGGGCAAGTTTTACTATTATTTACTTTATTAGGATTCCAGTTATAGTTAATTACAATTTCAGGATATTTTAAAGTTAATGATTCTAATATATTTGTTAAAACATTTAAACTTTTTGTAGTAACTAATCTATTATCATTAAGCATTCTGCCAACTGGCTCCATTATTGAAAATATAACTTCATTTACTTTTAAACTTGTACATAATTTAATTATATCTTCAAGATAATCCTCATTATTATTAAATATAACAGTGCCAATTCTTATGTATTTATTAGTTTCCTTTAAGTATTTTATACCTTTAATGGTCCTTTCATAAGTGTTTATACCACGAACTATTTCATGTATTTCTTTACTTGGTCCATCTAAACTTACATGAATCATTTCTAAATTAACATTTTTTAAATTTTCTATCATATTTTCATTTATTAATGAAGCATTAGTTGATATATCTACTATCATATCTTTATCAGATGCATACTTTAAAATATCAATGATATCTTTTCTAATAAAGGGCTCACCACCAGTTACTTTTAGATATTTAAAATTCTTTTCTTTTAACTGATCTATTACTTTTTTAGCTTCTTCATAAGTTAATTCATCGTCATTACAAACACCTGAATTAAATATACAGTATTTGCACTTATAGTTACATTTATTTGTTATCTCCCATAATACTCTTCCGCTATCCTCAGGAACTCTAAACATACACTGCATACTTTCACCTACCAATAAAATCTATAATTTCTTTATAATTTATATAATCTTCATCGTTTCTTACAACTATATATCTAACATTAGAACTACTTAATATATCGTCTCTATTATCAATTTCTTGTATCTTAAACCTTCTTAGTATTTCCTGCTTAGATAAATCAGAATCTACTAATCTATTTAATCTTACATCATAACTACTATCTACAACAATTAATTTATCAAACTTATTTATTAAATTATCATTAATAATTAAAGCCCACTCTACAAATATTAATTTATTATTAAAACTATTTATATAATTAAATAAATATCTATATAATACCTTCTTATAATCATCCATATATTTATCATTACTATATATATATTTATTTAAAATAATACTATCAATTTTTGTATATTTATTTAGTTCTGGAATAACTTTTTTTAAGTCACTAATATACTTAATATTTTCTTTTAATAATGTTCTTCTAAAAATATCAACATCTATTAAAATATAATCTTCTTTTATAAAAGAAAGTATATTACTTAGAACATAACTCTTTCCTACTGACATGTAGCCTGTTATACCAATTATTTTATTCATACCAGTTAATCCCATATTTTATTGGTATAAAAGAAGCTATTTTAGAATTATTATTATTAAAAATATTCCAGTTTATATTATCAGTAACTATTTGATAGTTATTTTCACTTAAAGAAGTTAGTAAATTTTTTATTTCATCTTCTAATTCTTTATTTTTGATATTAGGCTTATTACTATGAATATACTGCGATTTAGAAATTATTTCTTTATTACTGTTAAATACTGGAGTACCTACACGATAAGCTAGATAATGTAGTCTAAGTTCATCAGGTTGTAATTCTAATATTAGTTCTTTGGTTGTTTTTATATCTTCTTTTGTACTACTTGGATAATCTAATATAAAACTATTTCTTACTCTATAACCCATGTTTTTAACTTCATTAATAACCTGTTTTATATAAACATAATCCATTTCTTTATGCATTGCTTTTAGTAATCTATCACTACCTGTTTCAATTCCAAAATGGACCCATCTAAAGCCTGCATCATACATTAACTGGAACATTTCTTTATCATAGCATTTAATACTACAAAGCGCACCTAATAATACTTTAATATTTCTTTTTTTTATTTCTTTACAAATATTAATCATTCTACTTTTACTAACGCATGCATTATCATCTAAAAACATTATTTGTTTAGCATTATAGTCTTTAATCAGCATTTCTATTTCATCAATTACAGTTATATAATCTTTACCCTGCCAAGAACCAAAATAAAATGGTGTCGTACAATAACTACAAATGCCATTACAGCCTCTTGAAGTAACCATTGTCCTTGTTTCCATATATTTATCCATCATTACTAAACTCCTGTCAGGAATAGGTAATAACGCATAATCTACTATGTTTTTTTTCTTTATAGTCTCATATATACTAGATTTATCTTTTATATATAAATTTGGTACCTTTTTTAATTCATTTATATCATTTATATTTTCTATAACATCATTAATAATATTTTCACAACTTCCATTTATAACAACATCCATATTATTATCTATAAACTTTTGATAGTAATAACTAGATGTTTTACCAACTATTATAGATTTAATTTGTTTATTACAATTTCTAACTGTTTCAAATATATTATTCATAGCTTCTGTTGTATGAAGTGGAAGTTGATAGTCATAAACAAAAACTAATATATTTTCTTCTTCTAAATAACTATTTATATCGTTATTTAGATTATCTATATCCATATCGATAACTTTTACATAAGGATATTTTTGCTTTATAACCGTCGCAATTTGTAAGACATCAATTGGTTCAGCTATTATACTTTTATTAGTAAAGGGTTTATTTGCAGGATTAATAACTAATATACTCATGCATGTCACTTCCTTGTTAGTTATTTATTATAACATAAATATATTTTTATAAAAGACTTTTTATTATTAACTATAAATTTATACAAAGAAAAAAACCTTATAAAAGGTTTTGTTTATTTAGTGGCGAAGCAGGAGGGATTTGAACCCTCGCACCAGTTACCCGATCTACATCCTTAGCAGGGACGCCTCTTCAGCCTCTTGAGTACTGCTTCAAACAACTACAAATTAATTCTACATTATTATATTAAATGTGTCAAGACTTAAAGGAAAAAAACAAAGTAATACTTAGAATTTAAACTATTTAATACTTTATTAACATGGCTTATTTAAAGCATATTATGCCCTTTTAAGCTTAATAAAAGAAAGATAACTATTTATTCATCTTTCTTCTTTATAAGCATTTTAGGAGTATCTTCATAGTCTTTTGAATAGTTTACTAAAATAATACAGTATTCTTTAAATTTATTAAACATATCTATAGGGAAATGAAATCTCTCTTCTTGTCTTATTTCAATAAAATTTAATAAATCTGTACCATACTGCATACTTCTAGCATTACAGTCGCAAGCCATTTCCATTAAATCTAAATCAGTCATCATACTATAATCAGCAAAATGTTCTGGATGATGGCTATTATTTTCCCAGTGCATCTTTAAGGCTTCTTTTGTCGCTTCATCTAAAGCAGCCTTAGCATTCTTTAAACTTTCTTTATTACTTAGTTTTATAAAAGCATAAATCTCATCTGGTGAAAACTTTGAATCATCATGAGCAGAACATCTTCTTACAAGTTCTAAGGCAGTATCTAAGTTGCCATTTTCTATTAGGTATCTACTAAGAATTCTTGCACTTTGTAAAATATACTGTTTATGAATTAAAGTTTCATCTATGTGTTCAATAACTCTATCTATCACAAGAATTCCCCTTTCTCTTTGAGTGGATATATTATAACACATTTTTAGAAAAGTGCAATTTATTAATTTAAAAACTAAAACTTGACATTTTTTTATTAAAACATTAAAATACAAGGCAGTAATAAAGGAGAAAAATATATGGAATTATTTGTTATTTGGATAGGAACTATTATAACTAGTTTTACAATGGAATTTAAAAATGAATTAAGAATGTTTAAAGATGTTGCTGATAACGGCTACAAAATAGATATTAAAAGGATATCTGAATTTGCTAAACAAGCTAATCCTAATGTATCTAAGGCAAGTCTCATGTCGATGCTTATACCTGGTTTAAATATTTGGGATGTCCTTAGAAGAATTTTAATATATAACAATGCTAGATGTACAATTTTAAGTCAGTTAAGTGTTAGTGACTTATTAATTGAAATGACTAAAGAAGAGGAAGAAGAATATAATAAAAAACCTACCGGTCTTAATGCATTCTTAATAATGGCAAAACCACAAGTAGAAAGTAAAATAGAAAGTGTTACTTATATTGATGATGGTGAAAAAAGTACAATATGGTATCAAGTTAAGCATGGTGAATACATAATTGTTAATACACGTGGTCCTGTTTCTTACCTTTCTATTATTGAACAATATGGTATGCTAAAAGAGAAAGTTTTACATTTAAACGAAGATACAAACGAAACTTCATTTTCTCTAGAATTTAATAAAGAAAACAATTTAGAAAATGATATTAACAAAAATGACTTATCTACGCAAGAGAAAATAAAGCAATTAGAGAATTTAAAACTTTCTACATTAGAAAATAACATTACTGATAAAGAAACATTAGAAACACATAATAATCAAAAACGAAAAATAAAACAAAAGAAATAGTTGTGAAACTATTTCTTTTTTTGAATATTGATATGTTTATTTTTCTAATATTCCAAACTACTGAAGAGCTGATTTTGGAATAGTTATTACTGGACGAATACCGTTGTTTGCACTGCCACCGGCCATATTGCAGTATAAGCTTCCTTCTCTAGAACCTATCCAAACAAAACTACTATTAGCAGATGTTGCCGTTGATGTCCAGTATCCAAGGACGCTAGGATCATTAATACTACATCCATAATCTATACAGTCACTAGTATAATCAAACAACCATTTATAATTACTCGATCCAATAGTTGTGGCAGTTTGAGTTTGATTCTTACTATCAAGGTAAAACCATGAAGAAAATTGTGATGTTTTTTCATCAAAGCTATTATTACCTGTAATTGTAGCTATTTCTAAAGCTGTTATTAGTCGTGCTTTATATGCACTATAATTAATTGTGTATACAGCTGTTCCATTACTAACACTGTAATCATCTGTTCTATTTGGTACACCAGTCCATGAACTTGTATCCGACTGAAGTTGAGTAAGCGCATTAGTTGGACCATTTACATTACTTCCAGTATTATTCCATGATACTGTAGCAGTTGTATTATGGTCTAATATTAAATTAATTGTTGAAGATGCACTTCCACTATCATTAAATGCATACCATTTCATACATCCTGTTTTTGTTCCAGTAGTACTTACTGCCTCTCCAGCTGTACATGTACTTCCAGTCACAGGATTAAAATATATAGTTGTTCCATTACTGTATACTGTATGAGTTGTAGGTGGCTCTTCAACATCATTTCCATCTACTACTGTAATATTATCATCATTTGATGGTTTGTTAGCTGTATATGCTCCATTTGTTACACTAAGAGTTACTTTACAACTTGCATTAACTGTAGCAAACCCCTCTGTTGGTAAATTACCTTTAATATTTAAACTCGGTGATACCTGACCACCTATAAAAGTATATAATGCAGTAATTGGTTGTCCTTTTAATACTTCTAACTCACAGGCATCTTCTATAGCGTCAGCAATATTGTCTACTGTTGTTTCAAAAGCCCCTTTTCTGCTTTCTTTAATTATTTTATTTACTGTTGGTATTGCGATTAATGCAATTATACCTAGTATAAGAATCACAGCTAATAGTTCAATTAATGTAAATCCATTTCTTTTCATTGTATTACTCCTTACTAAATAAATTGGATAAATAATATATCTATTATTCTATCTATTCTTATATGGTAGTACAATCTGACATTTTTTGCAACCCCTATGCATAAAAAAAACTAACCGCTATACAGTTAGTTGAATAATCAATATGGTGACCCGTACGAGGTTCGAACTCGTGAATGCATGCGTGAAAGGCATGTGTGTTAAGCCACTTCACCAACGGGCCATGTATAAAAAATTAAATGGTGGGCCTGAATGGACTTGAACCATCGACCTCACGCTTATCAGGCGTGCGCTCTAACCAGCTGAGCTACAAGCCCATCTAATTTTTCAAGGACTATTTCATTATATATTATTTTATATACTTTGACAAGTACTTTTCAAAAATTTTGTACATTTTTGGAAACATATAATAAAACCTATAATTTGCACATCGCTTTTGTATTATACTATATATTTTTATGTAAGACAATAATAAAATATTAATTTTTATAAATTTATAAAAAAAACGAACTTTATGTTCGTTTTCTAATTCTCTTTAATTTTTCTCTTAGCTACGATATTAGTTAAAATAAAGAATCCTAATGCAAATATTAAAATTATTCCCATATTTCTAACAATAGGCATTAATGTATCATAGTTATAATTAGATAATAATGAAATATCATTATTATTAGTTATAAACCAGTAAGACGGTAATACTCTAGCAAAACTAAGAACTGCACTACCTAAGAACTCTTGTGGAACAAAAGCACCACATATAAAGCTTGTACCTAATGCAATTATATTTACAATACCGCTTTGTGCTTCTTTACTTCTAACTAAATTTCCTATTAAAAATCCTAATGATAAAGCCATAATACTAAATACAAATGAATTTATAATAAATAGTAGACCCGGAGTAGTAAACATAGTATCTTTATATAAAATAAAACTTATTAACACATAAGATAACCATACTGCAAATGTTAAACAAATATTTCCTAAGAACAACTGTCTATTTATTTTTTTATAAGAAGTTGGACTTATCTCATTTCTTCTTTTTATATTTATACTAGTAAATGTATTTGTAATCATTCCAATTATTAAAATGCATGTAGCAAGAATTGTATAATTTGTATAATTATAAAAATAACAAACTTTATCAATATCTTTCTTACTAGTATCAAGTAAGGAAACATTTACATTACTCTCTAAGTCTTTTACAACTAACTTAGATATTTGATCATCTGTCATACCATTATTTAAGTATGTTTTATAAATACTAAAATATTTATTAAATAACATCTCTGAATACATTGTAGATGTAGAGTTTGGTACGCTTATAGATTTAATTTTAACATCTTTACCAGCCGCAAAATCATCACCATAGTTTTTTGGTATTTCTATTATATAATCTACTTTTCTATAGAATAAAGCATCTTTGATACTTTCTTCATCAGTATCTATCTTAACTATATTGGAACTATCTTTTACATAACTTATAAATGAATCAGTTATTTTTGAATTATCATTATTAATTATAAATACACTTGGTTTACTAACTTTAAAACTAGTATTACTTGTTCCAACAGATCCAACCATAAGTGCA
>JAEWBI010000033.1 GCA_023391185.1 Bacillota bacterium
TAGGATATTTTATTATTATATGGTAACTCGTATGGGTTTCGAACCCATGAATACCGCCTTGAGAGGGCGGCGTGTTAAACCCCTTCACCAACGAGTCAAATAAACTATAATATAGTATACACTAAAACAGGCTAATTGAGCAAGATATTTTTTATTAATTTATTTAAAGTTGTATCATTAAGAACATTAAAATCACTACATTAATAACATTTTTTCCTGCTATAGTAAATTCACAATTATATTAATTAATATTACGGTTATAATAGGCAGTTTTAGCCATTGTTTTAGTATCTACTATATTTATATGTAATAATTTAGTTTACTTAAAATAGGCACTTATAAAGAGAATATATTCATATATTAATTTTCATCACTGTATTGTTTCACTATCATCCTAACACTTTGATACTTAAATTCTTCTGATATAGATAAAATTTCATGTGGATTTCTTTCCCTAATACTCTTTCTTTGACCAACATTAACATCATAATAAATAATATCAGCCCTATCTATATATTCAATACCATCCAAATGATCAATCTCATGACAAATAATGATTGCTTCAAAACCTTCTACTGTTTTAACATGTTTACTTCCATCTATATCTTGATATCTAAACTTTATACGAAAAGGTCTCTTTACTCTTCCAATCGCATTATTAACACTCATGCAAGCTTCGTAATAAATTTGTGCGCCTTCCATTTTTGTAATAACCGGATTGAAGTATGATGTGATAACAAACTTTTTTATCTTCTCATCCATTTCACAAACTTTATTATCAGTCATAACCAAAATAAATCTTTCATTTATACCAAATTGTGGAGCTGCAGCTGCATAAGCACTCTTTTCCAAACAAACTTCTTTTATACTTTCAATAATACTTTTATAATCCTTTGTAAAATCAAGCACTTCCTTAGATACTTCCTTAAGTCTTTTATCATCTGATTTTATTAGTTCTAATTTCATTTATGCCTCCATTATTTTCTACTATTTAGTATAACAAAAAAACCAAACTATTACTAGTTTAGTTTACTCCAAATAATTTATCTACTAAATCTCCTAAATGAGGAACAACATATTCCACCTTACTTACTAATTGATTAACTTCAGTATCAGGATAATCATATCCAGAATTATTATCTCCCATAGTTGTAAAAGTTAAAACTTCTGCATCATTTTTCTTAACAATACGATGCGTAAGAATATGTCCTTTATAATTAAACTGTACTACATCATCGACTTTCAAATCATTAATATCAATCTTATTAATATCTCTCACAATAAGTAAATCTCCTTCACTTATCGCATTTTCCATAGAATTATTACTCATTATGCTAAGTTTATATTTAGTAATATTGGAACTTAACAAACTAAATATAATCCATACATATATAAATAAATATAATAAAAGATGGCCAAAATCTTTAGCACTTCCATATTTCTCTATTATTTCTTTCTCACTAGTAAGTCCAATCATTATGCAAAGTGGAAGTAGTAATAATAAAATTCCATTAGTATATGAAGGAATATCAGGATAAATAGGTAATAGAAAAAATACTATTTCTGATATAAATATGTAAATAAAAACTGACTTAAAATTATATTTAGGTGCTATATAAGTAATCACTAAATCATTTGCAAGTACAAATAATCCAAAATTAGCAAACACATCTAGTAAACTTAGATCATTAATAAAACTTAAACTACCTAGTAAAAGCAAATCTATTATAGCCATAATAAAGCAAATAGTTTTATTATTATCTATATTCTTACTCGCTTCACAATATCTAAAATGAAACAAAGTAGCAGCTAATTTTAATATTACATAAAAGCCAAAAAAATAAAGTAAATTTAGTTTAGTATAATCTATATAAGACCCTTTAGCATCATAAAATAATAACAAAAGATAATATAAAGAAAAGAAAATTAGACTGTATTTGACAAATATTTTATATACAATTTTGTTACTTTCAATATATCTCTCATTAAAGTCTATTCTTTTATATTCCAAACCAAAAATTTTCATATATACACCCTCGCTACCTTACAATAATTAGTATACAACAAAAAAAGAAAGTTAACAATATAACAACTTTCTTTTCTTATATAAAATTTTATTTTAATTGACAGTCAAATCCACCTAGATAAAATTTAAAATATTAATTATATTTGGATATTCTTTTAGTTCCTTAAATTTCTCATATTTACTTTTCTATTTTTAATATAACAAAAAAACTCAAACTATATATAGTCTGAGTTTAATTATCTATTTGGTAGCGACGGAGAGATTCGAACTCACGACCTACCGGGTATGAACCGGTTGCTCTAGCCAACTGAGCTACATCGCCATGTCAAACGACAAATAAATTATATCAAATCTAGCAATCGTTGACAATACTTTTTTTGCTTTTTCTTTAAAATATGGAATACTCACAATAAAAATAAAAAGCACCTAAGTGCTTATTTATTAATAATTCTCGTTTAGTATTTCAAAATATGATTGAGGATGAGCACATACTGGACAAACATTAGGTGCTTTTTTACCAAAATGTACATGCCCACAATTACGACAGATCCACATTGTTTCTTCTTCTTTTTCAAATACAGTGTTACCATCTAAATTAGCTATCATTTTTCTGTATCTTTCTTCATGGCGTTTTTCGATTTCTCCAACACCTTTAAATAAATTAGCTATTCTTGTGAATCCTTCTGCAGCAGCTACTTCTGCAAACTCTGCATACATATCTGTCCACTCATAGTTTTCACCAGCAGCAGCATCTTTCAAATTAGTCATTGTATCAGGTACTTCGCCTTCATGTAATGCCTTAAACCATAATTTGGCATGTTCTTTTTCATTTTGCGCAGTCTCTTCAAAGATTGCAGCAATTTGCTCAAAACCTTCCTTTTTAGCTTTTGAAGCATAATAAGTATATTTATTTCTTGCTTGACTTTCTCCAGCAAAAGCTGCTAATAAATTAGCTTCTGTTTTACTTCCTTTTAATTCCATATTATCTAAATTCCTTTCTCTATACAATTAGGACATATTCCTTCAAAAACCAAATCTTTTGATATTATCTTATATTTAGTTTCTAATTCTATTTTATCATAAAATTCATCTGTAGCACTTATAAAAATATCACTAACTAAGTTACACGTAATACATCTTATATGATGATGTGGTTTAATAGTTTTATCAAATCTATCTTGATTATTTGATACTCCTATTCTTTTAATATAACCATTATCAGCTAAAGCATTTAAATTACGATAAACTGTACCTAAGCTAATATTAGGTATGACATCTCTTACCCTATTATAAATAGTTTCAGCAGTAGGATGATCATATGAATCCATAACTACTTTAAGTATAATATCTCTTTGATATGATTTCTTCAAAACATATTCCTCCTAATCTAGTAATTATTACTACATTTTAAGTATATCAACTTATTTAATTAAAGTCAATAAAAAAAGTAGTAACAATTACTACCTTAATCAGTTTTCTTACTAATTATAAATCTTGGCCTAGTTTTAGTCTCACTATATGTTTTTCCAACATACTCACCTATTATTCCAATTGAAATCATCTGAAGACCACCTAAAAACCAAATTGAAATAGATAAGAACGTCCATCCAGCTACAGTATTACCTGTTAACTTTTGTATCAGTGAATATATCATAATACCTAAACTAATAAATAAAATTATGATTCCTAGAATACAAATAAATCTAAGAGGTCTAACAGTGAAAGAAGTAATACCATCCAAAGCAAAATTCATCATTTTTCTAAAAGAATACTTGCTTTTACCAGCAATTCTTTCATTTCTTTCATAATAGACAAAATCATGCTTAAAACCAATTAGAGGAAAAATTCCTCGTAAAAAAAGATTAACCTCTTTATAATTTTCAAACTCGTCTAGTACTTTCTTACTTGTTAGTCTATAATCTGCATGATCATAAATAATATCCACACCCATAAATTTCATTAATTTATAAAATAATCTAGCTGTATTTTGTTTAAACCAAGAGTCTTTGTCTCGTTTACTTCTTATACCATATACAATTTCATTACCCTGATTATACTTCTCAATCATCACATCTATAGCATTTATATCATCCTGTAAATCTGCATCCATAGTAATAACTATATCTGCTTTTGTTTTAGCACTTAGTAATCCTGCTACCAAAGCATTTTGATGACCGGTATTTCTTGATAAACTTATTCCTTGAAATAACTTATCTTCTTTATTTATTTTTTCTATTATACTCCATGTTAAATCGACTGAGCCATCATCAACGTATAAAACATGACTATCTTTATCTATAACATGACTTTTAATTAAATTGTTCATTTTCTTGCTTAGAATTTTAGTAGTTTCTAACAAAACTTTCTCTTCATTATAACAAGGTATAACTAAATATAAAATTTTTTTGTTTTCTTTTTTCACTTTTTAACACTATAAAATATAGATACTACTTCTGCAAAACCATGTAAGATAGAAGTGTTATTTTTAATAGCAATCCCTTTTCCCAATGCTTTACCACCTATAGTTAAAGAAGCAACAATTCCTGTAATAACTAATGTTGTTGGTAAACTTGGAAAATTAAATTTATCGGATATAGATGCTGCAACAATAACTCCTGCTGAACCCGAAATGATACCACATATATCACCTACTACATCGTTGCAAAAAGATGACACTTTATCAGCGTTTTTTATAAACTTAACAGCTATATCAGCACCAGCTACTTTCTGAGCACTCATTGAATTAAAAGGTCCGATATCAGCGCTTGTTACAGAAACACCTATCATATCAAATAATACTCCTAATAATACAAAAAGTATTAATATTAATATGCCGACTATCATACTTACATTTGAAAGAATTGTCTCTGAAGCAAATGAAAATGTAATAGATATAACAAAAGCAAGTATTGTAATTTTGATTATCCAAGCTGCGTTAGAATTTTTCTTTTTTTCTTTTTTCTTTTCCATACTATCCTCTATTTATTTTTTTTATTATCAATAATATTCTTAGCTATGTATATTGGCCTTTTCTTAGTTTCAACATATGTTCTTGCGATATATTCACCTAATATACCAAGTGAAAATAATTGAAGACCTCCAAGAAACAATATCAATACTACTATTGTAGCATAACCTGACACTGAAATGCCATAGAAAATTTTCTCAAATATTACACTAATTAAATATAAAATAGATAGAATTGAAGAAGTTATACCAATAACAGTTGCTATTCTAAGAGGTGCTGTACTAAATGATACAATACCCTCTACTGCATATTTGAATAATTTTGTAAAAGACCAATTACTACTGCCATTAGCTCTTTTGCTAACTGTATAAGGCATGTAATAAGTATTATATCCTACCCATGAAAATATTCCTTTAGAGAATCTAAAGTACTCTTTCATAGATAAAATAGAATCAACCATGCATCTTCTAAATGTTCTAAAATCACTAGCCCCTTGTACAAATCTTGTATCTGACATTTTATTCATTATCTTATAAAAACAATCTTTAAAGAAAGTTAATACTTTGCCTTCTTTTCTCTTTTCTTGGTAGGCAGCCACTGAATCATAATCTTCATTATTATCAAGGAATTCAATCATACTTAAAACTAATTTTGGATCTTGTTGCATATCTGCATCAATAATCGATACATATTCTCCTATCGATTTCTCAAGTCCAGCATACATAGCAGCTTCTTTGCCAAAATTACGAGAAAAGTTAATAACCTTAATACTCTCCTTAGAATTTTGACTAAGTTCTTTCAATACTTTAAAGGTATTATCCTTAGAACCATCATTAATAAAAATTATTTCATAATCTTTAATTTTTTTAAAATTATTATGTATACAGTCATATATTAACTCTATATTTTTTTCCTCGTTATAACAAGGCACTACAATCGATAATTTCATTTCTTCACTTCCTTTAAGTCTTGCAATATTATATCACTTATTATATCAAAATAAATTAATAAATTGTAATTTTTGT